>JBDUDE010000810.1:0-10354 GCA_040003105.1 Mucilaginibacter sp.
CCATAAATGATAAGCAAATAGTATTTTTTGATTTTGCCGATGAGAACTATGTAAACACGCTTGGTTTAAAGTTAGTTTCAGGCAATAATTTTAGTCCGCAGGTATTTACCAATACCAATATGCAGGAAGATATGGAACTGCATGATTTTGGTAAAGAGGTGCTTTTAAACGAAGAAGCTGCAAAGCTATTAGGTTTCGACCCAAATACGGCACCGGGTAAATTTGTATTGCACCTCCACAACGGCATCACGAATAAATATAAAATAGCAGGTGTAGTAAAAAATTACCATTACTTTTCATTGCACGCAACCATTGGCCCCTGTGCTATTATGAATGTAAACCCGTTAAGGTGCACTACCGTTGTTACCAAAGTAGATGCCCGGCATGTTAAAGATGCAGTGGCATTCGCGGAGAGACAATGGAAAGACCTGAATCCGGACACGCCTTTTTCTTTCGGTTTTTTAAATGGAATTTTCCAATCGGACTATGATCAGGACAAACGCCAGCAGCAAATGATGGGTTCGTTCGCGGTGATAGCTATTTTTATATCCTGCTTAGGTTTATTAGGGTTGATAACTTATTCGGTAGCGCAAAAGGAAAAAGAGATCGGTATCCGCAAAGTAATTGGCGCCAGCGTCACTTGCATAGTATCGTTATTTGCCAAACAGTATTTTAAGCTGTTATTGATAGCCAACATGATTGCCTTGCCGCTTGCCTGGTATTTAATGAATAGCTGGCTGCAGGATTTTCCATACCGTATCACCATAAGTTGGTGGATGTTTGCAGCTGCGCTGGCAGCAGGATTAATTACCGGCCTGTCAACTATTGCGTTTAAAACTATTACAGCAGCAATGGCCAACCCGGTGAAGAGCCTTCGAAGTGAGTAGGCAGTGGTGAGCGGGCAGTAGCAGTGCGTTAGGCGGGTGAAATCGGTGTAATCAATTCCAATAATCGGTGTAATCCCAATCAAAAAATTCGCTGGCTTATCACCGCCATAAACTTATCCTTAAACTTTTCGCTGATGGGGATTTGCTTGGCGGCTATGTAAATGTGGTTGTCCTGTATTTTGATGATTTGCTTCGTATTGACAATATACGAGTTATGCACCCGTACAAAAGGCGGGTTTAATTGTTCCTCAATTTCTTTCAACCGCCGGTAAATAAGCAATTGTTCGTTAGGGGTTACCAGTCGTACATATTCCTTTTCGCCCTCAAAATATTGTATTTCCTCCATCAATATCTTTCGCAACACCTTGCCCGATTTTACAAAAAAGTATTCGCTGCCCCCGGCAGGTTGAGCATTATGACTCGAAGCGTGAAAAGTAAAATAAGCCTCAATTTTCTGCATCGCCTCTAAGAAACGTTTAAGCGTAATGGGCTTTAGCAGGTAATCTATTGTTTGAAATGTATAGCTTTCGGCGGCATATTCGGAGTAGGCGGTGGTAAAAACAATCTTTGTATCTTTTGACAACAGGCCCGCCAGTTCCATGCCGCTAAGCTGGGGCATATTGATATCCAGGAAAATAAAATCGGGTTTATTGTCTTTCAAAAATGCAATTGCTTCCAGGGCGTCATAGCATTTGCCTAACAGCTGCCATTTGGTATTCTGGCCAATCAAAATCTCAAGCAGGTTTACTGCGTTTGGCTCATCATCAATAATTATGCAGCTTAAATTCATGCTACCGGTACTTTTAAAAAGGCATTAAAATAATTGCCGGGATTATTTACACTCAACTCGAAATTTGAGCCATACAGTAACGTAAGCCGTTTGCGCAGGTTTTCGATACCAAACCCGCTGGACTCATTTGTTCCCGGCTTTTCGTGTACCTGGTTGCGGGTTTCAAAAAGCAGGTAACCATCCTTTTGCACCAGCGAAATATCAATCTTATTATGACTGCTTGATTTATCTATCCCGTGCTTGAAAATATTCTCGACGAAAGTCATTAGTAACATCGGCGGTATGCGTAAATCGGCGTTGCAATCTTTAATAAAATTCAGCTCGATTTCGTGGCGGATACGGATTTTTTCGAGCGCAATATAATTTTCCAAAAACTGAACTTCAGTTGATAAAGAGACTTCCTCCTTCGGGCTTTCATCCACAAAATACCGCATTATGTCCGACAATCGCTCAATTAGTTTTGCCGTGCGCGGCGCTTCGCGGTAAGCCTCGTAGTAAATATTGTTAAGCGTATTGAAAAGAAAGTGTGGCTGTACCTGGCTCTTTAACAGGTTTAGCTCGGCCTGGCTTTTTTGCGCCAGTATTTTTTCCGACTGCTGCTTCAACGCAAAGTAGGCAATGGCAATCCTGAAGATAAAGCTAAGCAGGTAGGTTAAAAAGCCGGCTAGCATAAAATTTAAAATCGTGCCTTTGGTTATTACCTCTGGCTTAACTGCAAAATATTTATTATAAAGAAACGTCATCAGGAAGCCCCTTGTCAAGCCCACCGACACTACAAATATTATGGCGAGTATAACGTAGGTCGTCTTTCGCCCTGTTTCGTAAAACCGAGGGAAAAGAAACTTGATGTTGCCATAAATAATAATGGCGTTGAAAACAACAATAAAAACCGACCAGGCACCGGCTTGGTAAAAGCCATCTTCGGGTAGGTACGAAAAAAATATAATTAACAAAACTGCAATCCAAATCAACCATTGAAGCTGTTTCAGCGTTGCCCCGGCACTAAGAAATTTCATATTTTAAATGTACAAAGGTTTTTTGTTACGGATGCCGGTTTTCAACAATTCACCTTATATATTCAATAAATGCAGGTATAAAGTAAATGCGGTCGGTTGATTTTTTTAGGCAAATCATTTAAAATAAACACCATAAGGTTTAAATGATTTGCGGGGCTATCTGATTAAAACCAGCTTTATTAAAAAATCTGTTCAACGCTAAAAACCTTTGATATGAAAAAGCTCATTTATGCAGCTATAATCACTGCATGCATCCAATTAGGCTTTGCCGGTATGGCCAAAGCACAACTTACCTCACTGCCCGACGGGGATAACAAACGGGCATCAGTTAGTGAGCAAATAGGCCTTGCCGATGTTACCATACGCTACAGCCGCCCTGCCGTAAAGAAACGTGATGGCCACATTTGGGGCGAACTTGTTCCACCAGGATATGTTGACCAGGGCTTTGGGCCGTCCAAAAGTGCACCGTGGAGGGCTGGTGCTAATGAAAGCACTACTATTGATTTCTCAAGCGATGTAAAAATAGAAGGCCAGTCTTTAGCAGCCGGTAAATATGGCTTCTTTATTGCCTATGGCGCCGACGAATGCACCCTTATTTTCTCAAAAAACACATCGTCATGGGGTAGCTTTTTTTATAAGGCGGACGAAGACGTGCTGCATGTAAAAGTTAAGCCTGTACCTTCCGATAAGAATGTTGAGCGGCTCAAATATGAATTTGCCGACGAAACACCGGCCAGCGCAACTGTACAGATGCAGTGGGAGAAATTAATCATCCCCTTTAAAATTGAAGTTGACGCTGTGAAAAACCAGGTAGCTATGTTCAGGGATGAGTTGCGGTCTGAAAAAGGCTTTAACTGGGAAAGCTGGAACCAGGCTGCCTTGTACTGCGCTCAAAATAAAACCAACCTTGAAGAGGCCTTAATGTGGGCTGATACCGCAACCAACCGAATTTTTGGCGGCGACCAAAGCTTCCAGGCCTGGACCACCAAAGTAGCTGTATTGCAGGCGCTTGGCCGAGGCAGTGATGCAGATGAGGTTATGAAAAAAGCGCTGCCGCTTGGTAGTGAAACCGATTTGTATCGTTATGCCAGGCAGCTATCAGCCGAGAAAAAGGCAAAGGAAGCATTTGCTGTATACAAAATGAATTATGATAAGCACCCGGATACCTTTTTTACAAACGCTGGTTTGGGTCGCGGATACTCGGGAATTGGCGACTATAAAAAGGCGGTAACCTACATTCAAAAAGCACAGGCACAGGCGCCAGGCAAGCCCGCTAAAGACAATATGGAAAAACAAATTAAAACCCTGCAGGACGGCAAGGATATTAATTAAGGCCGCTTACCTATTAAATATACTATAATGCATTATTTATATTGGCTGGTAAAGGCGGTTGTGCCGGGCATAATTATAACCTGGTGCTCGCCTTCGTCAGCCTTCAGCCAAACCACACAGGCAAATATTATTGATACCGCTGCCCATCCGCAACTATTTGCGGACGGCGTAGTTTCATCCCCGTATACCGAATGGGCTACATCGTTTAACCCGGACGGCAAAACTGTTTACTTTTCGCGCGGCGCAGTTTACTGGACAATCTGTTCATCAAAAATGATAAATGGCGCCTGGGCTAAACCTGCGGTGGTAAACATATCAGGCCGGTGGCGTGATACCGACCCTTTTATAGCTCCTGATGGCAAACGGATGTTTTTTATTTCCAACCGCCCGGCAGCCGGCATGCCGCAGGATAAACCGCAGCCCAATTTTCACGTATGGTACGCGGAACGTTTAAAAGGTGACGAGTGGAGCACACCGCATTATTTGGATACTGCCATCAACACCAAAGCGGCCAGCAATTACGGCATATCGGTAAACCGAGCCGGCGACCTTTATTTTTGCTCGCGCGACAGGGAAGGCCATGCAGGTATGTCGAGCTATTTTTCCAAATGGCTGGGTGACCATTTTGATAAACCAAAGCTGCTTGCCCTGCGCGGCAGCGAAGAAGTACAAGATCCCTTTATTGCACCCGATGCCAGCTATTTGATATTTGAAAGTGGCCCGGATTTGTATATCTGCTATAAAAATGGCGATGGCTGGTCGCCGGCCGAAAACCTGGGGCCAAAGGTTAATAACGGCGACTCCAATTCATCGCCATGTATATCGCCGGATGGAAAGACGCTGTATTATTCGAGTTCGCGTATCAGGGGCTTTTACAAACGCGACCCGGTGAACCATGCCCTGAACTATGAAGAACTGGAGAAAGAAATGAACAGCGATTTTAATAATCAGCCCAATATATTGATGGTGCCGGTTAATATAAAAAAGGCATCAAGCTAAAAAAGATAAAATTCATGAGAAAGCTTATTTACATCCTCCCACTTATAATATCCTTTGCTGCAAGCCGGGCTTATGGGCAGGCAGATACTATCCGCGTTAAAGATAAACGGTTGTTAACTTCGGTACTAAAACCGGCGTTAAACCAATACCTGGTATATTTCCAGGCGCCTAAGGATAAAAAGAAACTCGGCTTGTCGTTTTGGCTGCGCGATATAAAAACTACAACACTAAATGGCGAAAAGGTTTTTACCATAAGCCAGCACTGGTATGGCAACGATACCAACAGCTATCGCACGGTTTATTCAATTAACAAGCAAGCCGACTTTGCGCCGGTATATCATTCCGAAACTTTACAAAACAAAATAAACGCCTACAACTGGGGGCCGGATAAAATAACCGGCGCCGACACCGTAGCCAACAACACCAGGAAGGGATTCGCGCTGGATTTTAAACTGCCAAACTTTAATTGGAACCTCGACATCGAAACGTTTGAAATGCTGCCGCTGGGCGCCGGTAAAACCTTTGCAATTAATTTTTACGATGCAGGGTTAAGTCCGCCGGTATGGGTATTGTACAAGGTTATCGGCAGTGAAATAATATCAACCTTAAATAACGAAAAAATTGATTGTTGGAAATTGTTCACCGAAGGTGAGTACAAAGGCAACAAATACTCCGAAACCTACTGGATCAGCAAAAAAGACCACGAGTTTTTAAAGGAAGAGGACAGCTTTAACGGCGGATACCGGTACAAAATAAAAATGATAGGCGCGTCGCCGGATTTGGTACAGGTATTTTCCAAATAAGAATTAATAAATCAACCAATTGTAGCAGCCTGTCGCAGATAATGCGGCGGGCTGTTTTTTTATACCTTTATTCAAATAACAGGGATAACCTAAATACCGCTTCAAACTCCCGGTTGCAACATTGTTTATTATTAACTATAAAGCGTTGCACTATGGATACCTGCGATAAGTTTATTTATATCGAAATGTTAAAAGCTGAGGAAGTTGTGCCCGAGGAAGGCCGGAAAGTTAGGTCGGGCAAAAAGTGTCGTCGCCCAAGGCTGTGCCAATAGATAAAGTTGACCATGAGCTGGTAAAGCCGGTATAAGACAGCATACCCGATTGGGCGACGAAAACGGCTGGGCTTACCTCGGTAACTTGGGTACCCGGATATTAAAGAAGAAACCCGATTTCGATTCGCGGAATTGCGGGTATCTAAAAATGCTGCCGCTGATAAAAAACGGCAGGTAATGCCGGGTTTTAACCTTTTATTTATTAAAAATCAACTACAGCTTTACAAATTTAATTTTGCCAACAACAGTTTGGTTCTGTTTGTTTACCACCTGTACCACGTACGAACCGGGCAACAAATTGCCAACAGCACCCTGCCAGTCGGTTTGCGATGAAGCCGCAGTTTTAACTATTACACCGTTACTGCCTGTAATTGTAATGGCAAAGGAGTTGTTATTGGCCGTATTTTGCAGCTGAATTGGGCCTGGTGTTATTGAAACATTAATAACACTTGTTGCCGGGTTTGGGTACACGCTTATGGCGTTGCTCAATAAGTTATTACCCAGGTTAGAATACATCAGTTGTATCGGCTTCGAATAGGTTATTGTCCCGTTCAAATCTTCCAGCTTTAGCCTGTACCAATTTGTGCCAACAGGCGGGTTTTTATCAAGCAGGCTATAGGTACCTTCGCTGCTGGATGCGTAGCCGCCAACCACAACAAAGTTTTTACCGCCATTGCTGCTTCGTTCAATAGTAAAATTGGTATAGTTTTCCTCGTTTTCTGTTGTCCAGTTAATTTCGGCGCCCCTGGTTGTTTTAGCACCGGTAAAGCCTAATAAGTGCACCGCCAGGGCCTGGTTTTGCCTTATAACCAGGCTAAAGCGCTTTGAGCCAAAGCTGGTGGTATCGTTAGCAACAATGTCAAAAGTGTAATGAGGGTTATGTTTTATATCCAGCGAATCCTTCTTGTAGGCGTCCATCAGCCATGCTTCGTAAAGCTCCGGGATATTCTTAAATTCGGTCATATCGAGGTGATATTGACCGTTCGTAGTCGCCTTTACCCTTAATTTGATCGTATCAGCTCTTTGCGGGAATGATATCTTATTAATCGCCAGCACCACATTATCTGCCGAAATACTTGCCAGGCTTACAACCCCGGTACCACTTTTATAAACTGCGTCCTCATCATAAACGTATCCGCGTTTGGCGCTACGGTCCAGCCCAATGTAAATATCCTCGGCATTAAGCGAGTCGGCCGACAACTGCAGGCGCATATATGACCTTGGGGCCGCGCCGGTTGAACGCACTGTTGCCAAATTGCCTTTGGTGAATTCAAAATAATCCGTCGTAGTATTTTGTGCAGGTGATTTTGCCGATTCATTAAAAATTAACTGTGGGTTTGTGTTTGATGCCAGCACGTAAAATCCCTGTCCGCTGCTAATAATATTTATCCCGTGGTTAGTTGAGGCGCCGCCCTTTTGATAAGTGCTGTAACTTTTTCGGGTTGCATTAAATTCCCAAATCGTATTGCCGATATTTACACCATATATGCCGGTGGTACTGCTTGTAGTATTAAACGTTTCCCAGTCAATTGAGCTTGCGTATGGGTTACCCACAAGATTATATCCGCGTACGCTGTAATTTGTTGTAGTAGTGGAGTTTCCTGTGCCGGTATACGCAAGGTTTGCCGAAGCCGGCGTGTACCAATCGTGTACAATTACCTGCCCCTGGTTAAGCGTACCCGATGCAGTTAATGTAACCGTAGGGGCCGCGGTATAGGTAGACACAGTTTCTGTGGCTAATGATGCAGCAG
Organism: Mucilaginibacter sp.; assembly: GCA_040003105.1. Taxonomy (GTDB): domain Bacteria; phylum Bacteroidota; class Bacteroidia; order Sphingobacteriales; family Sphingobacteriaceae; genus Mucilaginibacter. The sequence continues at coordinate 7,851 of JBDUDE010000810.1, forward strand.
CCCTGTTCCCTCTAAAAAAAACCATAACACCATTGCCAATTGGTATATTATAATTGGTTGAGCCTCCATTTACATAGTAGTTATAGGGCAATGCATTGTTAATTTTGCTTATGCCTATAAAATTGCCGCTTGTAAAGGTTGAATTGTTAGGTACTAAATCCTCGCGGTACAAATAAAGCGATGGGTTGCCGGTTTTATCAAATCCGCCAGCTGTACCGGTACTGCCGGTAAGATACATTCCACCTATTAAATAATTTAAATCATAAACATTGTTCGAGCTTACCGTTGCCGCATAAACGGGCGAAGAAATGAGCCTGTAACCCCGATAACCGACGCCTCCTGTTAAATAGCGTTCAACCTTTACTGTGCCGGTAATTGTGCTGCCGCTTGGTAATGCTGCCACATAAGCGGTTTGGGTAGCTGTACTTTTTAAAGTTAAAGAAGCCGGCGATGCACCAACGGCCAGGTTACCCTGGGTTATTGTAAGCGATTGATAAATGTCTACAGGGCCGCTGCCGATCGTAACTGTGCCTCCCGCTGTATTATTTATGGTCATGCTGCCTAATGATGCGGTGTTGCTGGTGTTGGTACCTGTATAGGTTTGGTTGGCCAGGGTTCCGTTCCAGGTTACCGACGAGCTGTTGTTGGTTCCGTAAAGGATCTGCCCGCCCGAACTATTGTAAATATTACAGGCAACGCTAAGCGTATGCCCGTTTAAGTTGAACGAAGCGCCGCTGGCAATGGTTAAGCCGAACAAGCTGGCATTGGCCGTTAACGACGGATAGTTGCTCAAACCTGTTGGAATCACCAGGGTTGCAGTACCGTCAAACGCAGGCAGCTGGCTTGTTGTCCCGGCCGTGGTATTGTCCCAGTTGCTTGCGCTTGTGGGGTCGGTGCTTACCCCTTTCCATGTGTACGTAAGTGCACCGGGCACCGTTGCTGCGTTGGCGCTTATTACAGTAGTGCTCCCCGAGCTGGTGAACGATGCAGGGTTACCCTGGTTAACGTATTCCGCTTTCAACCAGTCGGCTGTTTTGGCAACGTTCGATACCCTCGGTTCATCAATTGTTCCGTTAAAATAAAATGATGTTCCCCCTTCACCAACGCCTATGTAAAAACTTGAATTAGCCGTTGGGTTATTACTAGTAGTAAAACTTTTATATTGTGTTCCATCAACATAGGTGCTAAGGGTGGTCCCTGTATACACGTTTTGTACATAGTGCCATACCCCACTTGCAAAGGCTGTTGGGTTAGGTGTGGTGCTCCGGTTGCTGGCAATGCCCGATTCGGACTCCGGAATATTAGTGGTATAAACACCAAGTTTGTAGCCCCCGCTTAGGTACCCGGTGGCATCCTGGTTTGTCATAATTTTTTGATCGAGGCCGGTGGCCCCAAGTTTTACCCATGCCGACACGGTAAAAGCGCCGGTAACCGACACAGCACCAGCAGTTATTTTTTTGCTTGAACCGTTAAAAGAATAGGCATTACCTATTTTACCCGTAGTTAAATCCGCCGAGGTCATTCCGGCTGTTGTGCCGGTATGCGCACCGGCGGTACCGTCAGTTACAGAGCCTGTGTAGGCCGGCTCGTTAAAGTGAAATACTGCCTGGTAGTCACTCGCCCATGTTTTTTGGAAAAACACCGTGTTATGGGTTATGGTAGGCGAAGTTGAGCCGTAGTAAAATGTTATGGCATTATTTGTAGCGTAAGTTAGCGTTGGAATTTGTACCCAAACCAGCAACGTCCCCGTTGTTTGGTTGTAACTTTCAACCTGGTAATACAGTTCTGTTCCGGTTGCGTCAACAAACGCAAAGTCGTAATTGGGCCCATTGGGCGTGTATAGCTTATCGGTACAGGTGCTCGAAATAATCAGGTTATTATCCTGTACGCTCAGCAGTGCCGGAAAGTTTGTTAGGTTTGACGTTATGCCAAGCGTGGTTGTATTCAATGTAACTGCTTTTTTAAACCCATAACTGCCATAGTTGCCAAGGCTTACAACCACGCTTTGTGTGCTTACATCTGAACATCCGGCCGCATTGGTAACGGTTAGGGTTATTGTTTTTGTGCCCGTTGCAGACCAGTTAATAGTATAAGGGCCTACTCCCGAACCGGATACTATAGTGCCTCCGCCAAAATTCCAGGTATAGGTTGAAGTTGCCGAATAGGTGCCCGTATAAGTAACTGTTGAATTACTGCTTGTAGTTACCGGTGTTGTGGCGGTAAATGTTGCCACCGGCAGGGCATTAACCACTGCTGTTGCCGTTGCAGTTGTGGTACAGCCTGTGGCACTGGTAACAGTAAGGGTATAAGTACCTGCATTAGCAGATGTTGCGGTTGTGGTTACCGTAGGGTTTTGCGAGGTAGATGTGTATCCGCCGGGGCCACTCCACGAGTAGGTGGCGCCCGATACTGTGTTGGCCTGCAGCAAAAGCGAACTTCCAACGCAAGTGGGCGGGCTGCCTGCACCATACAATGTGTAAACCTGCGAAGCTGTTAAAGCCGAA
>JBDUDE010000044.1:0-3074 GCA_040003105.1 Mucilaginibacter sp.
TATCCATCCGCACATCAATTTGCCCGGGAGTTGGTGTGGTTATCAGGTCGAGCACCTCGCCATTACCATCGTAGTTGATTTTATTATTTAAGCCAACAGAGGTTAGCCGTTTTACATCTATACCTGTTTTTTTAAGCGAATCTATCGACAGGTTTTTTGGGAAAAATGTCCATAAACGGGGATCTTCAGACCCCATACGCCATAAAGCAACCCCACCAGTTGCCCAGTCATCCGCCATGCGGATAATATTGAAATTTGTAGCAGCGTCAGTAAAATAAACGGTATGCTCAAGGCTGTCATCGTCAAAATATTTGTAATGAAGATTAGCCGAAACAGGGTCGAAGGTTATTTTACTTCCCTTTTCCTGGGCTATGCTAATAGCCTGCGGGTAACCCATGGCCGTGCCGATACTAGTCGCCGGCCAATCAATTGCGCCGCCTGCAACGGTTAAAATAACTTTCTCACTTGGTATTTTTGTGCAAACATCATCCAGTATTTTTTCAACCCAATGCTGGTTTGAAAGGTCGCCCGCGTTGCTGCTTTCGTTGTGCTGGTCAATAGCCATCACAAACAAAAAATCGTTTATATGCTGTAAACGCTCAAGATTAAACTGTTCATCATCGGGTATTACGTTTTGCGTAACCAGGAAACCAGCTGCGTGCAGTATGGCATACAAATCGTTTTCAAATGCTATGTAGTTTTTACTGTTGCGGTCCTTAATCTCGTCAAAATCAAGGTTAACCCCCTGGAATTTAAAATGGGCCAGTTGCCTGGCAATATTGTTTATAAATGCAACCCTAAGCGTTTTGTTTTTAATGATTCGCTCAACGTCTTTCGAGTCGTATCCGCCTTTGGCATTGTTTTCATTAACATAGTTTGACAGCGATATTAGAACCGGTTTTTTGTACTTTTTATTCAGGTTAATAAGGCCCGTGTCGATATTAGCGACCAGTGTATCCCGTTTAGGCACAATAGAAAAACCTTCGCTCACCACCATATCCAGTTTCGGATAATTGTCAGCAAGCGACGAGTATGCTTGTGCTTCCCACGGTCTGTAAAAGGCTGCGTTAATACGGTCTTTATTGTTGGGGCGTTTTAACTGGTGTAAATGACGGCTATGGGCAAGTTTTTGTATCTCGCCTTTATCCAGCTTAAAATCCTTAAATTTCTTCAATTTTTTTAGTTGGTCCAGCTCTTCTTTGGTAAGCTTTTTGGGTGCCGGGTTTAAATTCGGCAGGCTTGGATAGTGTTTTGATGTTACAGTAATTGCGGCAGCAACAACGCTGAAAGCCAGTACAATTATAATTACGCGGCTAAGCCACTTAAAACGGATCCATCTTCCCGGGGTATCAGTTTGGAAAACCTGTTTATCAGACATTAAGTTTTATTATATGAAAATACTACACTGTGTTAGTATATATAAATTGGTCTTATTTTTATTTTGACGGTTTATTAGCCCCAATGGCCGAAAAATCAACGCCGCATTTACAGTTGCCGCCACAGCTTTTTTTGGTAAACAGGTTTTTGTAAACCATCCTGCCCACATAAAATACTGCTGCTGCAAATAGTATTGCTATAATAATCACCTGCACATTCATGTCACAAATTTAATACAATTTATATATATACGCTAAAGACAACTGAAATAGTATAAGGTTTAACGGCGAAAGAGCCAAGAGCCAAGAATCAAGAGCCAAGAGTGATTGGAGTGCGTTTTTTATCTTGAATCTTGATTCTTGGGTCTTGATTCTTCTTCCGAAGACATAAACGCCACCGTTCCGCCCACCCAGTCAAAATCCTGGTTATAGCGTACGCCAATCATTTTTCCGCGGCTTAAACGTGCCAAATTGATGGCCAGGGTTGGTTTTTCGTCTCCATTTGGCCATAAATAAAGCAGTCGTATTTCAACTTTAACGCCGCCATCGGGTGCCTGCACAACCGGCTCGTAATTTACCTTTTCCTGCAATATCCAGTTCTCCGGGTCTTTTATGTTTTTAATGTCATTTTCTGTTACGTCGATGATAACTCCCTGCCCCGCGAATGAAAACAGCGGTTTAAGCACGTATTTCTCCAAATCGGCTGGTATCTGTTTAAGTTGATGCAGAAACTGGGTTTTGGGTATGTAATCGCCGCTTAAAAAGGGCATAGTAAATTTGCTAACGCGATAAAACCAGTTGGGGTGGGTTATCCATTCTACATCAAGCGGCTGCCTTACGTCGACTACTTTATCAAATATATCCGGGTCGCCTTCAATCTCGTCAAATATCAGGCGGTTATAAATGCGTTTGATGCGTTGCTTTTTTCCATCTACGCGGTAAAAAAGCTGGTTGCCTTCCTGCTCTAAATCAGCCAGCGCTACTAAGGGTGTGCCGATGAATTTTTGAGTGAGATAAAAATCAACTGCGGTTTTTTGTTCAGGCGCATTAACGTCCATCAATACCACTTCTTCGGGCTTATAATTGCCGACGATGGTTTTTTTTAGCAGACTGATATAGGCCTCTTTATCCAATCCACTAAAGAAAATGGTTTGCTCTCCAGGAATATCAAAATTATCTCGGAATTTATCCGCCAGGTTTACCTGGAAACCATACAACGATGGGAAACCCTGCAGCTCGATAAGTTTTGGAACAATATCGCCAGCTTCATCCTTACAAACGCCAAAATCTAACGCCAGGAAATGCGGATGGTCGTTTTCATTAGCTACCCGCCATTTTTCAGGGATAGCGCGTTCGGTTAGTTCTTTAAAATCGGCCTGCAGAATGGTTTTAACAATATCATCGCCTGCGGAAATTAGTTTATCCCGGAAATCATCCGTCAAAAAAACAGGCGTTTCGGCCACGCGGAAGGCGATAGGTTCGCGCAGGCCTTCATTTAAATCACCTATAAAATTTTTATACTTTTCGGGGGTGAAATGGGAGTTGTATGTTTTGCGTAGAGTAGGGTTCATAGTCCGTCAAGAAAATATTTTGTCATTACGAACGAAGCAATCTCGTAGTTATGCATTTCCGACTAGCATGTTACGAGATTGCTTCGTCGTTCCTCCTTATAATGACGTGTTTATAAGTTACTGATTA
>JBDUDE010000079.1:0-3070 GCA_040003105.1 Mucilaginibacter sp.
ATTTTGTCGGCAACTACGGGCATTTGCTGATGGGCAACGGGTGTGGGCCAAAAGCTGTTCATCATATCGTAGGTTACCCTGCCGAAAAGCATTTCAGAATCGCCGCTGGCGTTGCCTGATACAAAAGCCTGGTATTCGGGGTCGTCGCTGCCGCGGTGGGCCCAGCTCATGTCGCCATTGGCGCTTACAAAATACCCGTCGAGCGATAGGTGGTTGAAGACTGTTAATTTTCTCATGATTTAATTTTAAATGGTTATCAAATTTATTTATTAACTACATATCAAACGAGGTTAACATAATTGGACACTGCAAAAAATATTCCGTTAAAATGTATAACGGGTGGTACCGAAATGATAAATTAGTGAACCAAAATAAAAACACCATGAATAACAGGCACCAATGGCGGTTTAACGTTGCGCAAAAACTACAGGAACCGGCTACCATAATTTACCTGGAGTTTATCCGCAAAACGGTAATGCCCCTGCCCGGCGTTAACGAGAAGCCCTGTTACAGCACACCCGGTTTTTATGCCGGCAAAAATTTATTCAGCAGGCTGCGGGAAGACGGCGAAACGCTGGTGGTTTACAACATCGACCGGGATAAATGGATTGACGCCGACCCGATTATCTTTTATGTTACCGACCATTACCTGAACACAAATTACATGCTGGTTGACCTTAAAGCAGTAAAGCCGGATGACTTGAAGGAGTTGCTTGTAAACGCATGGCGCAGCCGTGTTCCACCGAAGCTATTGATGGGAAATGATAAAAATATCCAATAAAAATAAAATCCATGAGATATAAAATTTCAATCGTCGCAGCCTTAGTTGGATGCTTCATGTTGTGCTTTACGGTTTTTACCGATTTGAGCGGTAAATGGACAGGAGAGGTTAAAATACCCAGGGGCCGAAAATACCCGGTTACTTATATTTTTAAAGTAAAGAACAACAACCTTACCGGAAGTTTGGAAGATGATATTGAGTTAATGGAAATAAACGGAGGCAGGGCTATTGGCAGTGATATTAATTTTTCGACCATTAACCAAAACGGGACCGTATTGGTGCATACTGGGAAGTATTATGCCGGGGGAGATTCCATATCGATGAATATTTTCATCGACGGTAAAAAACTGCATACTACTCTTAACAGGATGCCTGACTAGGAAAAGAGTCAAGAGGTCAAGAATCAAGAACCAAGATAAAAATACCACGTTGCGGTTTTTCCGACTTTTACCAGTCCTGATTCTTGACCTCTTGACTCTATCTTCCCGCTATAAATTAAACGTAGCCTTCAACAAAATAATTCTGCCAGGGATGTTATAGGTATTTGAAGTAAAGTTATTAGCCGACAAATACAGCGCGTTGTATTTTTTCGTATCAAAAAGGTTATTGGCGCTCAGTTCGAAATCGGTTTTTAGCCTGGTTAATTTATATCTTACCGATGCGTCGGCAAAAATATATTTTTGATTGTTTAGCGTACCGGTATGGGTATAGTAGTCATCGCCTGCTAATTTAAATTCCAGCTTTTCGGTTGGATTGTAATTGATAGCAGCCTGCTGAAAAACACTCCTGATGGCAGTGGCTGATGCTGCTGCGGGCGACTTACTGCTTAATTGGTTATAAATTATTTTATAGCTGATGTTTAGCGCCCTGCTCACTTTTGTTTCCGCACCTGCATTTTCAGTTACCGATATAGTTTTATATGGCAGCAGGATGTTATTCTGCACCTGGTTTGAACTGTTCGACTGCCAGGATATCCCACTGCTAAACGTAGTGCGCAACGCGAACGAATACTTACTGATATAGCCATTAAGCGATAACGAGTTGGTGCTGTTTGCAAAAGGCAACACTATGTTTTGAGCTATGTTGTTATTTATAAAGCTTGAGGAGATGTTATTCGCCGATATATGGTCATAAGCTGCTGAAACGCTGAAAAAGAAAAGCGTAATAGCCTTGCGGTAATTAAAGCCGAGGGCTGCGGTCTGATTGCGTTGCTCGGTTAAATCGGCGTTGTTGGCCAGCGGGGTGCGGTAATCCTTTAAAACATAACCACGGTAGATATCGGTTATATTGCCGGTTTGGTTACGGATGCCATATACAAAACTGAGGTAATTTTCGACCCCGGTTTGAAACTTCACAAAAAGCCTGGGGTTAAAATATAAATGGGTGGACTTCTTATCCACTGTAAAAAAACCATCACTGTAATTTGTTTGCTGTAAGCTTAAAGGCAACGTAAGGTTTACTTTAAACACCTTGCCGGGAAAATCAAAAATAGCCTGGGTATACAATTTTTGCCGCGACCAGTTTAAGTTATTTTTGGTACTATCGGAAACCGGGCTAATTGAGTTATCAATTTGGGTAGCATTTAAACCCGAGCCAAGCGTTTGTTTTTGCAGGCTGAAACCTGCCCGGTAGGTTTGGGTAATATAATCGGAAGGTATTTTGTACGACAGGTAATTATTGGTAAACCACGTGGGCACATTAACGGTTTGGTTTAACCCGTTATATGGGTTGCCATTATTAAAATACTGTGGATTTAACCCCGGATTTATGGCCAGGTTTTCAGGCTCGGCTATGTGATTGATGTACGACGATACCTCGATAATGTTGTTGCTTTTAAAGGTCTGCATCAGGGTAAATTCATTCGAAAAATCGGCGATGTTATCTTTCAAAACCTGGTTAACCGGCGTGCCGTTTGTTATCAACCCTGAATAGCTGGTATTGTGGTTATAATCGGCGATAAAGGCATCGTTTAAATAGTATTTATCCTTGTTTATATTTAAGGTTAATCCGCCATGCAAAATATCCGGCCGGCGCCTGTTATGCTGCGTTTCGGAGTAATTTACCGTATCGTTAGGCAAATAAATGGAAGCCTTTTTTTGATAATCCTGCCACTGGGTGTCGTGCAGGTAATACAGGTTCGCCTTTAGCAACACGTCCTTTTTTAAATGCACCAGGTTATTGAGGTTGATGATACCCGACTGGTTGAAAAGGTAACGGTTGCGCGGTAAATCCGGGTCGCCGGCCGTACCTGTTGACAGCATCGTTCCCGGTTTATTGTTATCAATACGC
>JBDUDE010000297.1:0-3064 GCA_040003105.1 Mucilaginibacter sp.
TCAGGGCTCGCCCTGATGGATACTCGCAATGACGCGTGGGCGGGGCGGGGTGTGGTTTATTGCTCCGGGTTCAACCTGTTAAAATTACCCCGCAGCTCTTCTGGTCCTGCATTTGCTGCTACGGCTCCAAAACCGAAGCCGATTTCAGTTTTACCTTCGGCCAGTTGCGCAAAAACGCTGTCGATAAATTCGCTAACCGGCGGGGCGAAATCATGCAGCCCCTTGCCACCCAGGTCAGTGTTGAGCGCAGGCGGGATGAGTTCAATTACCTCAATGTTTTTTGCTTTCAGCAGGTGCCTGGCTGATAGTGTAAAAGAATGAAAAAACGCTTTGGTAGCGCTATAAACCGGCACTTTTGTAAACGGCACAAATGCCAATCCCGATGTTACGTTAACAATGGTGGTTAACAATTTTAACCGGGAAAATAGTGCTGTTAAATGCACGGGCGCTGCTATGTTAGTTGTTATCTCGGTTTGCGCCCGGTCAAAAAAGTTGTCATCGGTAATGTTCATCCAATTTTGCATGCCGGCGTTGTTTACCAATACGTTTGTGTCAGAATGATTTTGGGCTACCCAGTTGTAAAGTTCAATGCGGTCTGCCTCAACAGCTAAATCGCAAACTTTGGTAATTAATCCGGGAAATTTAGCGGCAGCCTCATTTAAAACATCTTCGCGCCTGCCGCACACAATTACGGTGTTACCTTCGCTGATAAACCTTTCCGTAAGCCCAAGGCCAATGCCGCTTGCGCCGCCTGTTATTAATATTTTATTGTTTGATAGTTTCATGCTTTGCTTATTTTTTGTTGATGCAAAGATGGGGCAATACAGGGACGGGAGTTTGCGAAAGTCAATCAGATTTTTGCGAAAATCAAATATAAGTTGTCATTACAATAAGATTATCCTCGATGCATGGCGCAGAAACCCACCCCTGCCACTACGCCGCCCGACGTGCCCCCTCCGAGGAGAGGAATTGAAGAATTATTCTAAAAGCAACGCATCCTCATCATCCGTCAAACTCAATTGTATCACATCGCTACCAGCGATGCCCTCTATTGAGCCTTGTATATGAGCGGCGTTAAGCAGAACCTTCTCCAGCTGCTTTTCGCGTGCTTTCCATAGTTTTTCCATGGCGTCGCGTTCTTTTTGAATGCTCATGCGCATGCTCAAAAAACCTTCGCGTATTGCTTTCCATTGTTCGCTGAACTCGCTGCTTATCAGGTAATCATACAACAAATGCATTTTATCACCCTTATTATCCTGCGATTTGGCCAGGTTGCTTAGCTTCAGGATGCCGTCGCGAAGGATGTAGGCCACGGCCCTTACCTCATCAAAACTGCATATCCACACGCCATCGCGCTCGCCGAAGCAGTCCATGCCTTTAGGGTAGCACTGGCTCACAATAACGGCAACATCAACACCAATGCTGCGCATGTCCTTTTTTAATTTTTCAATCCAGTCGGGACCGAAATCTTTGGTGCGCTTACTTTCATAAATTATGCGGCCGCACTCCTGCCCAAACTGGTTGCGCACGGTTTGCACGCAATCGGCGCCACGCACGCCTTTACCCACTTCGCTTATTAAATCGAAAGGGAAATTAACGCGTAGCAGGTCTTCTAAAATCAACTCCTGTACCTCGCCTTGTAATTGCATCGAGCCCTGTTCAGCTTTACGTTTCATCTCTTCGGCCAGTTTTTTCTGGTCGTCGAGCTGTTTTTCCAGTTCTTTAACTTTCAGTTGGTAGTCGGTATCTTTCAGGTTAAACTTTTCGCTTTCTTGTTTGCGTATCTGTTCGGTAAGCTCGTTCCGCTGTTCCTGTAGTTTGCGTTGCAAGGCCAGCTCAAGTTCGGCTTCCTTATCGGCCAAAGCTTTTTCTTTCTGCAAAAACTCCAGCTCTTTCTGGCGGCCAAGCTTCAGTTTTTCGTCTTTCTCGGCAACGCTGTTTTGCAGCATCAGCATCTGGTTTTCAAAATCGGTAGCAATCGATTTGCGGAGGCTTTGCTCCACCTGTTGTTGAAGTAGTTTTTTCTCGTCGGCAAGGCGTTGCTCAAATTGCTGCACCTGCAGCTTTTCACGGTTTACAAAATCATTTTCCTTTTTGCGGTACTCCTCTTCCTTTTGCTGTGTGTACTCCTGCATCTTCACCCGAAGCTCCTTTTTGTACTCTTCGGCCATCACTTCCTCAATCGGGAACCCAAACCCACAGCTGGGGCATTTAACTTCTGTCGCCATATTTTAAAATAGTGGTTAAAGGTAGGAAAAGTTCATGGTTCATGGGGTGAATTAGTAGCAGTAGCAGTGTTTAGTAGCAGTAGGTATTTCAGAAAGGGGGCGTTACTGCCACTGCTACTTACCACTGCTACTGATTCACCTCCGGCTATGAACCATGGTCTATGGTCCATGGACTATGGTCTACTTGCTATGAAGGCTCAACCCATTCCCGTCCGGGTCTTTCACCGAAAGGAATTTACCCCAGGGTGTTTTGTCAACTGTGCCGACCTCAATTCCTTTTGCAGTTAATTCTTTGACATCGTCTTCAACGTTGTTGGTTTTTATAACAAAGCCTTGTATGCAGCCGGCTGGCATTTTCGGGAACCAGTTTACAAGCGTAATACTTGCATCCTGCCCTGGAAAGCCCATTTGCACCCATTGCGAGCCGCCGCCAAACGGTGCCTCGACTATCACTTCGAAACCTAGTTTCTGGTAAAATTCCTTCGCCCTGGCCTGGTCGGTCACCGGGATGGAGATAATTTCAATTGTTCTCATTGTTATAAATTGCTATCAAATTGAATATATGTATGGGCTTACAGTTTTGTCCTTTTTAAGCTCCTGCCTGACTTCTAAATCGAGGGATACCCAAAACAGGTTCCATTGCAAAACACCTTTTATTTCTATCTTTTTACTTTCGAGGCCCGCCTTTACGCATAATAACAATTCATCAAATGGCGCTGGTTTTTTGGCTTCCAGGCATTCAATAAAAGCAGATTTTAAGATGTCATATTTGTTTTTATCCATCGAAATCGCCTTTTTTCCTTCGGGATGAATTAATTGTACTTTTTCCATGTTTG
>JBDUDE010000561.1:0-3062 GCA_040003105.1 Mucilaginibacter sp.
CCCCGGCCTTTTATTTTTATAGATTGATTCTTGAATCTTGGCTCTTGATTCTCTAAAACTATCTTCCGCCGCCACCACCCTGGCCGCCGGCACCCTGGTCGCCTTGTTTCAAGTCGTCGTTGTTAACGCCTTTTTTCTTCTCATTAGGGTTGCTGAAGCTTAGTTTACCAAAGCTGTAGCTAAATGTTACACCGTATGAGCGGAATGGTAACTGGAAGTTGCTATACTGTTTGTATCCGGGGCTGCTCAAGTTAGTAGTGAAGTTTTTGTTTTCGTGGAAGGGTTCAATCACGTTAACCCCAATAGCCAACCTTTTTTGCATCAGTTGTTTTTTGGCGCCTATACCAAATATGCTAAAGTTTGACGTAGTTCCCTGTAGCGTGTGCCGCGGCGAGCTGCCGAATGCAAATGTTTCAACCACGTAATCTTTTGGCAGGTTAAGGCTTGCCCTTAAAAATCCGCCATACTGTATATAAGTGCCGTTTTGTGATTTATCCCTGCTGAACAAACCTGTAGGGTCGGGTTTATAAGTGTAGGCATTGACGTTCATAATAATTGTCAATGCTTTGAACGGGTTAATAGTTCCGAAGACACTGCCACCAAATGAATTATTAGTACCTATGTTTTGAAACCTCGTTAACGATATGGTTGTAGAATCGGTGGGCAAATACGGCTGGTAAGGTGATCCAATGCCTTCAATTAAGCCGGTTGTACGTTTATAGTAAGCCGACACATTCAAAATAGAAGTACCAATAAACGAGTTATAATCTACCTCTAAGGTTTGCGATACTTCGGGGCTTAGCTGAGGGTTACCAACCTGCCATGCCTGTGAGTTGCTTTTGTTAACAAAAGGGTTTAAGAACTGCAGGCTGGGGCGTGTAATACGCTTGCTGTAAGCCAGTTTGATGGTTTGTGTAGTAGTAAGCTGTTTTTGAATTGTTAAGCTTGGCACCACGGTAAGGTAGGTTTGGTTAAACGGTTGCACCTCCTGGCTCAGCGATACAGGGTCGCCATGAATGCTGGTGTTCTCCAACCTCATACCGGCCAATATCGACCATTTTTTAGGCAGGGTGATGGTGAAAACCGAATAACCCGCAACAACGTTTTGATTGTATTTGTAAACGTTTGACAGCACATTATCGAAGTAAAAATTAGCATTCGGATCATTGCTAACCTGGGTATAATCGTACGAATAATAGTCCGAAGTACTATTTATCCTCCTGAAAATGCCTTTACCACCCGCTTCCAGTTTAAATACTTTGTTTATTGGCAATGTATAATCACCCTGGAGGGTAAATTCGTTGTTAAGCCCGGCAATATTGTTTTTCACGTTCGGGTTAAACCTGGTTGAAAAAATATTGGTATAGTTTGTAGTACCTGTGCCATGGCTCCACTGCGTTGATAAATCAAGTTCTTCGCCTTCTTTTTTAAACTTGTGGGTGTAATCAAAGTTCCAGTCAAAATTACTGAACTCGTTATGCCCGTTCGAGTTTAAATTATACGCATACGGCCCCTGGAATGGGTTTGCACCGCTGGTATGGGTATTGCTGAGGGTATTGAAGTTAAAATCGAGCAACTTAAACGATGAATTGATGCTGTTAAAAGCATTGAATTCGTAGTTAGCGCTTATCGAGCTGTTGCTGGCGTGCCTGGTAACCCTGCTTGTTCCGTGCGATGTTGAGTTGGTTGCATCACCAAGAGAAATCATCTGGTCGATAGTTGAAGTTTGCGGCCAGGTTAAGTTGCCACCTATGTTAGCATTCAGGCTAAAACGGTTCTTGTTGTAACCAAGGTTAAAGTTGCCGTTATTTTGCCTGGTGCCCACCGCTGCGCTAACCGAACCGCTGATGCCAGAAACATTTTTCGATTTAGTTATGATATTAATAATACCGGCCGAACCTTCTGCATCATACTTTGCCGATGGCGAAGTTATAACTTCTATGGTTTTGATTTGTGACGCAGGGATGGCTTTTAATACATCCGAAAGGCTGGTTGATGTTGCACCTGATGGTTTGCCGTTTATCAGTACACGTACGTTGGCATCGCCACGTACAGATACGTTACCATTGATATCGACAGTTACCAGTGGAACTTTACCTAACAAATCGGTAGCATTACCGCCAGATGCGGTAATATCTTTTTCAGCATTGTAAACAATTTTGTCAATCTTGTTCTCAATCAACGCAGCCTGGCCGGTAACCTGTACTTCCTTTAGCACCCTGGCGCTTGGGGGTACTGAAATAATACCGACGTTATTATCCGGTTTTGCGGCTGTGGTTACAACCGGGTCTAACACCTTATCAGGGTAGCCGATAAACGTGATAACCAGTTTATACGAACCCGGCTTAACGTTATCAAGCCTGAAGTTGCCTTTTTCGTCGGTAATAACACCGGTAATGGGCGCCTTACCACCGCTGCGGTACAAACCAATAGATGCGTAATCCATCGGTTTTTTGGTAAGGGAATCGATAACATTGCCGGAAATTTTTCCGACTGTCGTCGAGCCACCACCACCCAGGCCTATTTGGGCCTTAACAGTGATAAAAGAGCATAAAATTGCTATAATTATGTAAAAACGTTTCATTTTTTGTTGATTTTTGTAATTGGAGGCGAAAATAGATGAAATGTTACAGGCAACAGGCGATTATTTTACAACCGACGGCAAGTGTAACAACTTAGTTGCAAAGCTTAGTGTCTGTTATACAGCATAAACCACGGGCAGGGGTGTATTGACATTATTTTTGCTTGAGTTTTTTTGTTTTGGGCGATCATGAAAATTGGCGTTAACTGAGTTTTTTGCCAAAAGTATTCATGGTTTTTTACTTCTGATAGTTTTTTGAACTATATTTTTTTAGCCGTACTATACAGGTAGCTTTTGCGTTAACCATATAAATAACAGGTAAATAAGCCTCCAAATAGCCAGGTGAAATACTGTGTTTTTGAGATGACGTGTTTTTTTGACTCTTTTCCATTTTGATAATTGAGTTAATACCCATTATACAAATGGAGCAAGCCAAACAGGACAAAGCCCGGAAATTTTTTACAGGGCGTGATATACCGCG
>JBDUDE010000046.1:0-3061 GCA_040003105.1 Mucilaginibacter sp.
ACGTCTAAAACCTCGTCCCACTGGGCTTCGGTCATACGCATCAGCAGGCCATCTTTAGTGATGCCAGCGTTGTTAACCACAATATGCAGGGTGCCGAAATCGGCAATAATATCATTAATCAGTTTTTCTGCTTCATCAAATTTAGAAGCATCAGATTGGTAGCCTTTTACCTGGGTGCCGAAGCTTTGCAGTTCCTGTTCAAGGGCCTGCCCCTTTTCAACAGATGATAAATAAGTGAAAGCCACATTAGCGCCATGCTCGGCAAACTTTTCGGCAATTTTACGCCCTATCCCTTTGGATGCCCCTGTGATAAGCGCGGTTTTTCCTTCTAATAATTTCATGAAGTTTTAGCAAATGAGTTACGGGGAGCGAAGATAGGTAATTAGTCCGAAAGTCGGAAAAGTCCGGAAGTCCGAAAGATAAAAAGTGGGAGAAGTTCTTTAGTACCATCGGTAGTGTACGCACAGCCGCTTTTTTTCATGCCACCCGCGGCCGCCGGAAAATCCAATGAATAAAGCATAAAAATGTTTACACTTTTGTACATTTTCAGAGCGCTGGATATTTTCAATAGGCTTTCTGTAAACTGGAAAAAACGGCGTAAATTTATACGAGGTACTCGTTCTATTTTTTGGTAAACGTAACCCTGTCATGAAATTGGGCATTGGGAATCGCACCTTCATCAAGCACAAAGCTGGTACTTGTTACATCCTTTGCAATGCCATCCCACCAATTGTCACCATTAGCCATATTAATTGCAAGTTCTTTTGATGTGCTGTTATAAATCCATTTACCGGTAAAATCTCCATCACCCTGGCAAGCGGATTTTGTATAGACCAAAACATCGGAGGTATTAAATGTAAAAACGCCTGAAGCAAGACAACCCACACCCTGGGGTGACCATGTTTTCCCGCTATCGGCAGTTATTTCTACCTTCGTAATGGTATAAACGCCGCTTATTGCCGGCTTGGGTACATTTTCGGTGTCTTTTGTTTTACAACCACCGAAAGAAGCGAGGATTATGCCTGCTGCAAAAATCAAAATTGCAAAAGAGGTGTTTTTTGTAATTGTAGTATTCATAATTATTATGGTCTAGGTTTCTTTTACCCTGCCGTTTTAATGGTTGGGATAAAGTTATAAAATGCGCAGTGTAAAACAAGATTGAAATAGCCCGTTATTTGCCCTTATTTCCAGTCGATATACAATACCCCGAAAAAGCCAAATTTGTCCAGAAACAAGGTTTGGGCTACGTTAGCCCCGGTAAAAACGGTTGTGTCTCCCGTGCCAAGGTATAATGCTGCTGGTACATTGTCTCCGTTTTCGTTTTGCCCGGCTGCAACTACGTAATTCAGTTTACTATTATAAACCGGCGTAGCGGATGATACTGCACCGTAATGACCTGTTGGATAAGCATCAAGATCGGTAAAAAGTTCCAGATTTTCTTGCGCACCGCCCGGGTGGCCGGTGTTTATATCCACGTAACCAAGCACCATGTCCTGGTTGTGAGCCGAAAAGCTTACATAATCCGGTTTGCCGTTAAAGTTACCAGGGCGATATTCAATGGCCGGACCATTATCCGCACGTTCAATAATCAGCTCATACTGGGTGCCGGTGAAAAAATCAAAAGCTTTAACTATATAGGCAAGGTCGCCGTTAACCGATACCGATGCCGAAAGTATTTCCTGGTCCGAATACTTGTTGAAGCTTTCATAGCTAATGCCAGGTAATTTCATATTAGGGCCATAAAAGGCAATATCATCACCGTTTAGTATCCAAAGTGTTTTATCATCCGCGCTCCAGTCAAAGGTTTTTACATCGCTGTATTGCGAGAGTGTAGTAATAATGCCTCCCTTATTATCAACAATCTTAATGTTGTTAGGCCCGCTCAGGTAAGCAAACTTAGTATGGTCGTGCGACAGTTTAACCTGGCCGCTTGCACTGCCGTCTTTTGTTATTTGTACAACGGGCTTGGTAAAATCGGCAACGTAGTAAACATTATTCCCGTAAATAAATGCTACGTTTTTGATACCCGGATGCACCAGGCTGTCTATTTTTTTAGCCTCCTTTAAGGTGATATACGGATAAGGATCTTTTTGACAAGCAAACAACGAAACAAGGCAAACACTTAGCAGGGTATAAATTATTTTTTTCATAGCCGTCTCTTAAAAATTATAAGTTAATACCAAATTGCCAGCGTACGAATTATACAAAGTGCCTACCGCAGGGTTATCTTTTGCCTTGCCAGTGGGCGCAAAAAAATTGTATTTACCCTCAATACCAATGCCGATATTTTCTGTAACCAAATAGGTAAAACCTAATTTAGGAGCAAGATAAACGTCTTCCTGGTGTGTGTCGGAATGTGAATCGACATATAAATCCGATGAATGAACAATCACGTGGCTTTCATACGCACCCAGGTCAAGGCCGCCATAAATCTTAAATCCGTCAGCAACTTCAAGGTTGTATGCACCGCCGATGTAAAACGAGTAAATGGTGAAATTACTATAGCTCACTTTACCGTAGTTTGATTCATCAACCGCATAGTAAAAAGTATCCAGTTTAGGTTTATAAACGTGATACCCAAAGCTAATGCTGGCAGTAATGGCCCCTTGGTTCCACAAAAACCTGGCTCCGTAAGTTATTGCCGGTTTATAGGTATAGCTGAGGTTACCTACCGGCACATCATAACCGGCGGTAATAGCTGCGCCAAAAGTATCATCATCGCTGCCATAGCGATGGTACTGGGCTTTCGCTGAAAAAGAAATAAAAATAAACATTAAAAGGCAGACACCACGCAGAGTTTTAACCAGCGACTGGCGTTTAAAGGAGTAAGGTTTAAGCAACATTAATAAATTAAAGGGTTATGTTGCAAATATAGCTATATATCGCAATACCGGGCAAATGCATTTGTAACACTATTATGTTATTTAATAAGTGAATAAATATTCATTTATAATTGTAACATTTTAAAAATCGCCGTATCAAAAGCATAATTATTAAATATAAATTATCATGACTGTCCACTTAAAACAAGCTGAGTGACAGTTGGTTATAATTCAGTTCT
>JBDUDE010000224.1:0-3060 GCA_040003105.1 Mucilaginibacter sp.
AGGCGCGGCGGTATGGTTATATACCGGTTGGTGATTTGCAGCCGGTGCAGCTTGTGGCTGGTAAGCACCTGCAGGCAGGCTTGCATCCAAATATGATGCCAGCGAATCGATAGTATTATACTCTTCAAATAATTTTCTGAAAGTAATAGGAACATTAAATTCCTTTTTAAGATTGGTTGCAATTTGAGTCAACAAAAGCGAATCAAAGCCAATTTCGATAAAATTCATATCGGTTGATGCGCCATCAATCTCAATTCCGGAAGCATCTTCAAATAGTTCCTTTAATTTACCGGTTAATAGTTCTTTTCTCATCAGGGATTGTTGTATGGGTGTCGGTTCTTGTTGTATTGATATTGTCTGTGTTTCTGTTATCTGTACTTGTTCTGTTGCGCTAACCGGCAGCGGGGCGTCAAGCCAGTAGCGTTTATTATCAAATGCGTATGTTGGTAAATTCAGCTTTAAGCGCGTTTGGTTGTTATAAAATGCCTTCCAATCTGGCTCCAAGCCGTTTAGCCACAACTGGCCCAACGCCCTTAATACGGAATAGTACTCGGTAAGTGTTTCATTTTTTTCAAATCCGGCAATAATTGGCGTTGTTTTTATGGAAACCTGCTGTCTTGAGAGTGTGGCCAGTACTGTTCCGGGGCCAACTTCAAGCAAAAGGCGGCCTTCATCTTCCTGCAAAGTATTTACTGCATTTGCAAAGCGAACGGTTTTGCGCAGGTGGTTTGCCCAGTATTGCGGACTTGTCGCTTCGGCCCCGCTCATCCAGGTGCCGGTAACTGTTGACACGATTGGTTTTACGGGTGGATACAATTTTACCGATTTAACCACCGCCTCAAACGGCGCCACAATATCATCCATCATTGCCGAATGGAATGCATGGCTGGTTTGCAATAAGCGGCCGGGTATCTCCATTTTCTCCAACTCGCCAGAAAATTCGGCTACCAAATTATCAGGTCCGGCAACTACGCAAAGTTTATTACTGTTAATGGCGGCAATGGATAAACCTGCGGGTAAAAGCGCTTCTAATTTGTCGGCTTCGTACCTTACCGAAAGCATGCTGCCTTTTTCAACTTCGCTAACCATCCTGGCCCGGGTCGAAATCAGTAGTAATGCGTCTTTCAAGCTAAAGACACCCGCCAAATGCGCGGCAACAAATTCGCCGATGCTGTGGCCGGTTAAAATTGCCGGTTGTATGCCCAAGCTCATCCATAGCTTTGCCATGGCATATTCCATAATAAAAATGGCAGGCTGGGTATAAAAAGTATTTTTTATGGCTGCGGTTGACGTGTCATCAATTACGGCTGGGTAGATGACGTTAAATATACTTGCCTGCGGCGAATCTTTTAATAATTCAATGCATTCATCAACTGCCGCTGCAAAAACAGGCTCGGTATCATAAAGCCCTTTGCCCATATTAATGTATTGCGAGCCCTGGCCCGGGAACATAAATACTACTTCGGATGCTTTTGATGCAACGTTTTTTGCTGATGATGGCTCAATAGGTGCACTTAATTTGGCTGATAATTCTTCAGTATCGCCCGCAATTACAAACCTGCGGTGGTTAAAGTCAGCACGGGTATTTTGCAGGGTAGCGGCAATATCGGCAACGCTTGTGTTTTTATTATTTTGAGCAAAACCGGCAAGCTTTCCTGCATAGTTGCCCACGCTCGCTTCGGTTTTTGCCGACCAGGTGATTAGGCTTAAAGGTTTAGATTTACCTGTTTGCATAGGTACGTTTTCAAACTCCTCTAATATAATATGCACGTTGGTGCCGCCTACCCCAAAAGAACTAACACCTGCGCGCCTTTTTTCGGCAGATTTCCAGTTTTTCAACTCAGAATTAACGTAGAAGGGGCTTTCTGTTAAATTGATATTCGGATTGGTGTGTTGATAAAATATAGAGGCCGGTATTTGCTGGTGATGCAAAGCAAGGGCAGTTTTTATTAAACCCGCCACACCCGATGCTGCCGTCAAGTGCCCCAGGTTGCTTTTTACTGAACCTATGGCGCAAAATTGTTTGCTTTCCTGCGCGCCAAAAGCCAGGTTAAGTCCTTCAATTTCAATCGGGTCGCCCAGTGGGGTTGCAGTGCCGTGTGCTTCTATGTATCTAATGGTCGATGCATCAATATCGGCATCGTTTATTGCCATTGCAATTGCGCCGGCCTGACCCTGTGCGCTAGGGCCGCCGAAGCTGCCTTTGTCGGCACCATCGTTATTTATTCCTATTCCTTTTATTATGGCATAAATGGTATCGCCATCGCGTTCGGCATCTTCCCGGCTTTTCAAAAGCACAACACCTGCCCCGTCGCTAAATACGGTTCCGGTAGCTTCAGCATCGAAAGGGCGGCAATGACCGTCCTTGCTCATGATGGAGCCTTCCTCGTAAAAATGCCCGCTTTTTATAGGCGAGGTAATGCAAGCTGCGCCTGCTAAAGCAATATCGCATTGGCCGTCCCTTATGCTGCTAACGGCTTGCGCTATAGCCAGCGATGACGTCGAACATGCGGAATGTACCGCCACTGCAGGCCCCTTAAGGTTCAGCTGGTAAGCGGTACGGGTTGCTATGTAATCTTTCTCATTTAGTGTGCGCACGTTAAACTGGCCATATTGGTCGACCTTTGCGGGGTGATTCAACACGTTGTTAGTATAGTATGTATTATAACCTGTGCCGGCAAATACCCCAACCGAGCCATTGTATTTTTGTGGCAGGTAACCGGTACGTTCCAGCGCTTCCCAGGCAATTTGTAAAAATATGCGCTGTTGCGGGTCCATCAATTCTGCCGAGCGCGGGTTGAAACCAAAGAATGCGGCATCAAATTCGTCAGCGCCATCAATTAAACCCCTGGCTTTAACGTAGGCAGGGTCATTTTTTATGCTTGAAGGGATAGATGCATCAATTTCATCAGCCGTAAAAAAACTGGTGCCTTCGCGGCCTTCAACCAATAAATCCCAAAATTCTTCAATATTTTTTGCACCAGGGAAACGGCCTACCATGCCTATAATGGCGATATCGGCGTTTGCACCCGAACCCAATAATTGCGGACTCACCAAACC
>JBDUDE010000473.1:0-3055 GCA_040003105.1 Mucilaginibacter sp.
TTCAGCACTTTTATCGCTTTAATTTTGAAGCCGGCATCAAAAACCTGTCCATTGCCCCAATCGCGGCTTGCCTTTACATTACCCCGCAGCGGTACTATTGCCTGGCCCCTTGAGTCTTCTTTAAACATGTTTTGCTCCATGTTCATCCATAAAAAACCAAGTTTTTGCGGGCTGTTATTGGTATAAGTTAATACCTCCGAGCCAGTAATTTCATTGGTCTGATCGTTCAGTGTAGCAGCCAACTGATAGTCAGCGCGGTTTTGCCAGTACTTTGGCCCTGGTTCACCATCGGCAGCACGGTATTCTGTACCGTTTTTGGTATAAAACGAGTATCCAAAAGTTTCGTGATTATCGTAATTGGTGGCCGGCGGTGCAGCTGGTGCGTTTGGCGCAGGCGCGGTTTGCTGTGCCTGGCTTATACCGGTTACAGCCAATAATGCCAGCGTAAAACCGGCTATTAGTTTTAGTTTCATTTTTTAAAGGTCAGTTTATAAAAATATACAGCAAGTATACTATAAATTGAGGAATGCAACCTAACGTAAAATAATTGTTACTGTTGAGATGTAGGAAAATCCCCCTTTTGGGGTGAGTAAGTTGTTATTGGAGCTTTGTCTTTAGGTCTTTCGGACTACTCACCTCACTTAATAAACTTCCGCTCATACTCCCCTTCATCAAACCCGAAAAATAAAAAGTCGCCGTCTTCAATAACGGGGCGTTTTATCATGCTGGTTTTTTGCAGCAGCAGTTGCAGGGCATCGGCTTTGGTTTTAATGCTTTCCTTTATGGCGGGGTCAAGCTGTTTCCAGGTAAGGCCCTGTTTGTTCATGAACTTTTCGTAACCGGCCTTTGCGTCCCATTCGCCCAGCTTTTCGGGGCTTATGCCGAGCTTTTTAAAATCGTGAAATTCGTAATCAACGTGATTGGCTTTCAGCCAGTCGAGCGCCTTTTTTACCGTGTTGCAATTTGTTATTCCGTAAACTTTCATACCACAAATATATTATTTTCCGGTTGCCGGCTTCTCCGCTCCTTTAGTATCATCATTGTCAATTCCGCGCTGGTTCTTTTTAATCTCGGCCTTTAGTTTACCAAAGCGGTAGTTAAAACCAAAATTGAACGAGCGCAACGGGTATTCCCCTGTGCTGCTTTGGTAAAATGCAGGGTCGCGGGTGTAGCTGGTATAAGTGCGGTTTTTGCTTTGCGGATTATTTACGTTAAAAAATATCGAACCCTTTTTGTTCAGTATGTCCTTCGAAGTACTGATACCGGTAAATGTATTGGAGTTTGATTTCCCCTGCAGGGTTATATAAGCACTGGAGAAGCCTGCGTTTATCCCGGCGCGCCAGGTGTCAGTTATCTTATAACCCATATAGGTAAAGGCGTTGCCTGTTAGCCCTTTATTGCTGTAAAGCTGGTTGTTGAAATATCCTTTTATCCACACATTTGATACCCGGGCGTTAAGGTTAAAGCTGATTTTTTTACTGATTGGATAATTAAAGCTGCCGTTAATACCCAAATTTTTGTTGGTACCCAGGTTTTGAGGCGTACTGTAAGTAACTGTATCTACCAGCTTCGTAACGCGCTGAATTGTATTGTTGGAAAAGAAGTACGACATGCCGATGTTGAAACCGCCTTTGCTAAACTTGCTGTAGTTAAGTTCCAGGCTATGGTTAAGGGCTGGTTCCAGGTTGGGATTACCGGAATTGATGAACCGCGGATTGGTTTTATCTACAAACGGATTCAGGTCACCAATATACGGCCGTTGTATACGGTTGGTGAAACCAAAGTTAAGGCTGGCGTTATTTTTAAGCTTACGCTGCAACGATACCGAAGGGATAAAGTTGTAATAATTTCTGTCGAGAAAGCTGCCCTGTGATAAAAAGTTTGCGTTCAGGTAGGTGCCTTCTATCCTTACACCGGCTTTTACACCCCAGTTATCTTTATTGTATTGATAGGTATTATAAAAACCGTAGACGTTTTGATTGTAAATAAAGTCATTGGCACTTCTGGGGTCTACCGCATATGTCTGTGTGGTATCGTTAAAAATGCTATTGTCAAATTCGCTGGTATTGTGCCTCAATATAGCTTTAAGTCCACCCTCAATAGTAAGGTTTTTCAGGGGGTGAACATAATCTGCTTGTATATTCTGCTCACGCGATCCGGAGTTGTTAAACTGCATATAACTGGGCTGCCCATAGTTAAACCTGTCGAAGATATTATTGTTGGTAGTATTGTCGCCCGGTGAGTTGGAGTATTTATAGCTAAAAGTTAACAACCTTTGTTTGCTGCTTTTAAAACCGAGCTGGTAGTTAACTCCAAAATCAAACCCGGTATTTTTGTTTTGGCCGGTGTTATTTATCCGGTAGCTTTGGATAAGCGTACCTAAATCATCAAACTCGTTCGAGAACTGGTTGTTTTCACTATTGCTATGCCAGTTGTTAAAATCGATAGAACCGGTTATTAAATTCAGTGTATCAATTTCATAGCTTATCTCGGTGCTGGTATAAATTGAACGGCCCGAATTTACGTTAGATGAATTCTGCCTCAGTAAGGTGGTATCTGGCTTGTAAGAAGTCAGGTCAGACGTCGAAGATGAGTAGCGCTTTTTCTGGTAACCGTAGCCGGTATAGTTGGTAATACCCAACTTGCCCTGTTTTATATTCAGGTTGATGCCGCCACCCGGGCCATACAGTGTATTATAGCGCAGGTTAAAGCTACCGTTATAGCCCTGGTCGATCTTTTTATTGGTGATGATATTAATTATGCCTGCCAAACCCTCAGCATCGTACTTTGCAGGCGGGGTGGTAATTACCTCAATTTTCTGAATGCTGCTTGCCGGCATCGATTTAAACACATCCGACGGGTTATGCGCCACCAGCGACGACGGTTTGCCGTTTATCAGAATTTTATAGTTGCTCTCGCCTTTTAGCTGGATGTTATCACTGGCGTCAACCGTTAGTAATGGCACTTTGCGCAGCATATCCAGCACGTTTTGTGTTTTGGTTTCGGGGTCGGCCTGTACATCATAGGTCAGGCGGTCAATTTCCTGTTTTACCAC
>JBDUDE010000333.1:0-3051 GCA_040003105.1 Mucilaginibacter sp.
AGTTGAAAGAGGCGGTGATGTTATTGCTAAAGGTAAATCCCGAAATGAAAGACATTCTGTTTGATTTCAGCGAGCCTGGAAAGATTGACCTGGAAGCTTTTATGAACAAAAACTTTCACTTCAATGTGGGCCTTAAGCGTTTTGCTTATTTAACAGGCCGGAGCCTGGCCACTTTTAAGCGCGATTTTGAAAAGCTGTTCCGCATAACACCCAGCCGCTGGCTGCAGCACCGAAGGCTGCAGGAGGCGCATTACCTGATTAAAGAAAAAGGCAAAACAGCCTCAGACATTTATTTAGATCTTGGTTTCGAAGACCTGTCGCATTTTTCGTTTGCGTTTAAAAAGCAGTATGGGGTAGCGCCCACAAAGGTTGGATACAAAATGAACGACGTTGTGCCTATCCGCCAGGAATTAGGCTAAGCTTTCGATATCCCGATCTTCATTTTTTCGATAATGGAAACATTTGTTCCCTATTTAGAAACTTTTGTAGCCCATCATTCATTTGCTTCTTCTGTAATTTTATCAAAAGTTAATAAACCTGGTACTAATTAAAAATCTTGCGGCTCTTCCGGCGGCTGTGTTTTTCCGATTTAAATTGTACTGGTTTTATTAATTACCCTTTTCCTCCTAATAATACAATTTAACCAATTAAACCGGTTCAGGCCTGTTTATTTATAGCTAAAATAATAACCTATGTCAGACGCTGCTTCACGCGTGGTAGCAACTGCGTTGGTAATTTTTTATTAAATGCAATCGCTGCAA
Organism: Mucilaginibacter sp.; assembly: GCA_040003105.1. Taxonomy (GTDB): domain Bacteria; phylum Bacteroidota; class Bacteroidia; order Sphingobacteriales; family Sphingobacteriaceae; genus Mucilaginibacter. The sequence continues at coordinate 762 of JBDUDE010000333.1, forward strand.
AAGGTAGCCCTTTCATATTGCAAAATATGGAGCCGCATCCTATCCGGTTGTCTTTATATTTTACACGCAATTAACCAATTATTCACGACGGTCATATCGTCAATTAAACCAAATTCTTATGAAGAGAAACTTAAATTATTCTTTATGCGTCCTTGCAATCGTCGCCCTTACGAATTGCAGAAAGGAACAGGTGGTTAACCAGGGGTTTAAACCGCCGGTTGCAGGTATAAAAACCGCGCTTGCCACGTCGTACCCCAGTTACAACACCTCACCGCTTCCGCCCGACCAAACGGGGATGACCAGCACGGCAACTCAGCTTGCTGCAAACATCCAGCTGGGGTGGAATATCGGCAACACACTCGAGGCAACAGGCGGCGAAACAAACTGGGGCAATCCGCAGGTGAGCCAGGCACTCATCGATAAGGTTAAACAAAGTGGTTTCACCGCAGTCCGTATCCCCTGCGATTGGGACCAGTACGCCAACAGCAGCACGGCGCAAATTCAACAAACGTGGCTAAACAGGGTGCAGCAGGTTGTTCAATATTGCGTTAACGACGGCTTGTACGTAATACTAAACATCCATTGGGACGACGGATGGCTGGAGAATAATTGCACTACCACCGCGCAGGCTGCCGTTAATGCCAAGCAAAAAGCTTTTTGGGAGCAAATTGCCACTCAAATGCGCGGCTTTGACCAACATGTTATTTTTGCCAGTGCCAATGAACCCAACGTGTCTGACGCTACAGGGATGGGGGTTTTACTGTCCTATCACCAAACATTTGTTAATGCGGTACGGTCAACCGGCGGGCACAACACCTACCGGTCGCTGCTTATACAGGGGCCAGGCACCAATATCGACTACTCTAATAGCCTAATGAATACCCTCCCCACCGATCCTACGGCCAATCGCATGATGGTTGAAGTGCACTATTATACGCCCTTTAATTTTGCTGGGTTAACCTCGGATGCAAGTTGGGGCAATATGTTCTATTACTGGGGTAGCGGCTATCATTCTACAACTGATGCTTCACGAAATGCCACCTGGGGGGAAGAGTCGGATGCTACTACAGAGTTTCCGCTGATGAAGTCGAAATTCATTGATAAGGGTATCCCTGTTATGCTGGGCGAATATGGCGCCATTCGCCGGTCAACAACACTTTCCGGGGATGCACTGACCTTACACCTCGCCGGCAGGGCGTATTATCTTAATTACATTACACACCAGGCATTGCAATACGGCTTGCGCCCATTTTATTTCGATGATGGATCAACCGGGAATAATGCATTCAGAATTATTAACAGGCAAACTAACGGGGTAGCCGATCAACAAGCCTTAGCCGCGGTTAGGCAGGGGGGGCAAAATAATACGTCCTCAATAATCCAGGTGGGGCAAGTTTACCAGATCTACAACCGGTACAGTTTTAAGGCTCTGGAATTTGCAGGTTGGGGCACTGCTAATCAAACAGTAGCCGATCAATGGGATTACTTAGCCGGTGCAAATCAGCAATTTAAAGTGGAAGATGCAGGGGGCGGTTACTACAGGCTAACCCCAATGCATGCCACTGGGAAATGTCTGGAAGTTTATGGCTGGTCCGGCGCAAACGGCGGTCAGGTTGATCTATGGGATTACACCGGCGGTGCAAATCAAAAATGGTCGATCCAGATTACCGACAATGGGTATTATAAGATCATCAATGCCAATAGCGGAAAGGCTTTGGATGTTGTCGGGTCTACGCTTAATAACGGCGGCGGGGTCGACCAATGGTCTTACTCCGGCGGCCGCAACCAGCAATGGGGTTTTGTAAAAATGTAGACTAAACCGCAATAGCTCAAATTGCGTTTTATTAATTTTTCTTAAGATCTCTGGCGCCTTTGGCTTAAAAAGGGGCCAGAGATCTGTTTGCTAAAAGATTGAACTTATAGACTGGCTAAATTTTTTATTTTTAGACAGACTCTTAGGGAGATACGCTTCCCAAGTCCTGATAGACGTTTTTTAAGTTAAGTGTCACCATTGATCAGAAGACTTTCTAAAATTATTTTTAAATTTAAACGGAATGGTTAAGCGCCGCGGGCTAAGCAATATCCGGGAACACCAATAATTTATACGTAATGAAAATCGAAATAATTGATAAGGAACTCAAATTCACTATTTCCGGCTTTTCGGGTGTCGCTGCAAATAAAAATTACGCAGGCACTGCTTTTGCACTAATGGATAAAATGTGGCCATTAATTAAATCGAAAGGGTTAAAACATAAGGGGTTAAACATTTGGGTGTATGAGCCCGGTGAAC
>JBDUDE010000359.1:0-10252 GCA_040003105.1 Mucilaginibacter sp.
GGCAAAAGTAAACACCCAAACAGGGCAAACCTTGTTAAATTTACGAAGTTTTTAACACTTCGTAAATTTAATACCTTTCACCTTTCACCAATTAAAAAGGATACCCGATAGCAAGGTTAAATATGTAATTACTGCCACGCCACCTCGCATCGGTAAAATCAACGCCGTTTATAATAGTGCGCTGGCTGGCCGGTAAACTTGGTTTGATTAGCGGGAAGCCAATGTCAGTCCGCAACACCAGCACCGTCAAATTAAACCTAAGCCCAAAACCGGCATCAACTGCCATTTGGTTAATAAAGTTACTGCCGAAAGCTGCACCCGGCAAAAATTTATTGGGCCGTAGCAGCCAGATATTGCCGGCATCAACAAATAACGCCCCTTCAACAATGCTAAATAGCTTAGGGCGCAACTCAGCATTTGCCTCAATTTTTATATCGCCCGATTCATCGGCAATAAAAGCTGAGCCGGGTGTAAGGCTTGGCGGCAGGTTATATGCGCCAGGGCCTATTGACCTTGCCTGGAAGCCCCTTAAACTGTTTGGGCCGCCGATAAAAAATTGTTGGCTATAGGGGAGTACCGTCGAATTACCATAAGATAAACCTACACCTACGAGTAGCCTGCTGGCGAATTTTATGCCCGGGGTAAGTTTATGAAAAAATCTGAATTCGTTCTCCAGCTTAACATACTGGTTAAAAGGCGTGCCGAATAGCTTGCTGACTTTCCCATGCAGGGTGTCGGCGCCGGTAATAAGCCCGTAAAGATTACCCGACAGGCTCACCTTACCATTATAATACATCGTATTGGTACGATAGTCCTCAGTGGTATTGGTAAAGGTATATCCGTAGCTTGGGCCGAAGGTAAACTGGTTGTTGATTACGTGGGCAAGGGCAGGGTTGCGGGTATGTTTTATGCTGTCCATGTATATTTTACTGATACTTGCTGCATCAACATAAGTTATGTTTATCAGGTTAAGATCGTGCTGTTTGTGCAGGCTGGGTTTCCAGGAATAGCCGAACGAGCCGTTAAATGAATTTAAGGTATATAGTTTGGTGCGGTTTATCAGCGTATAACCTGTTGTTAAAATGGTGTGCGGTATAAACGCGTTGTTGGTAGTAAAGTTAAACGGACTGATAAACCTTGGCCAGCTGATGGACGGCTGTATACCTGTTTGGTAAACATTGTAGCCATTGTTTTGGCTGCCGAACTGTATATCGGTACTTGCAAACAGGGTAAGTGTAAACAATTCAGCGCCTTTAAAGGTGTTTTTGTTACGGAAGTTGAGGTTTATCTGCGTGCCATTATAATTTGCCGATGTTTGCCGCGCCAGCAAATCAACAGAAAGCGATTTGCGTTTGTATTGCGTTAGCTGGTAATACACATCCAAAAAAGCCGAATCGGGTGTAACATCTTCAAACCTGTTTTTTACATATTTAAACGGCCCCAGGTTTATCATCCGGTTCAGCGAGCTGTTATGCTGCGTACGGTTGTAAGTATCGCCGGGGTGCAGCAGCACTGAGTTCTTAAAAGTGAAAGGGCGCACTGTGTTTTTAGGGTCGATGACGTTATACCAACGGTATTTTACTGCCGAATCTAATTTGGTGCCGGTATCGCGCAATGAGTAATGCGGGTATACGTAGATATTCCTTATTTTGTATATCCACCGGGCCTCGTCGGGTGTAGCATCTTTTACCTTTACAAACATATCAATCTGGTGGTTGGCAACCGTGCTGTCGTACCGCATTATCAAATCTTCCGGCGCGAAATAGAAGAAGCCTTCTTCCTTTAAGCGGGCATCGATGCGGATGCGCTCGTTCTTTATGATGTCGAGGTTGTATTTATCACCAACTTTTAAAAACGTCTGCGCCGAGGTGCCGGTAACTGCCGTATCCAAATCATCATTACCTTTCGGGAAGGTTATGGAACGGTAATGATATGAGGGCCCTGCCTGTACGGTGTATATAGCCTTTGCGGTTTTACCTTTGCTAACCGTATCGCCATTTACCTGTGCCAAAAAGTAGCTTACATTTTGCAGCCTGTTTTGCAATATATTGCTGTTTTTCTCCAAATCAACACTGCTCACCAGTACAGGCGGCTCGCCCCAATGAGTATTAAAGTAATGCCGTAGACCGGTGCGTTTGTTGGTACGGGTTTTATTGTATATCCACAGCTTTATCCGCAACCCTAAAATGCTTGCATTTGGCACTGGCCGTAAAAGCCCCTCAAGGTTTTCTTTTAACCCGTCCGCATCGCTTTTTTTAATATCCTTGTCGGTAATTTTTACTTCGCCGCCGGTGTACAGTTTTTGATTAGCAGCCAAATATTTTGTATTGCTGCAGGCACTTACAAATAAGGCTAACGAAATAAATATCAAATATCTAAGCTTGGCCATGGGTTAGTTTGATGTTTTTTTGATTTGTGCGGGCGTTTGTACCGGTGCAGCGGTCGAGTCGGCTTTTTTATCAGCGGCCTTCTGTTCCGTCTTTATTTGTTTTTGCTTATCGTTGTATTCCTTTTGCAACGCCTTATCCTCCTTCGTTTTTTTCTTAAATAACTCCATAAACCGGTTATATTCGTAAGTTAGGGTAAAGCCTATGCCCGTTTCAATTACCTGGCCCTCAACCACAATAAACTCATCCTTACGATACACCCGTACCATGTAGCGGCCATCCTTGGTTATTTTATAATTTACTGATACGTTACCGGCGATATCGGTCGATTTTTGCCCCGGCTGGTTCTGCCCTTCAAGGTTAAAATTATTACCTACGGTCACAGTTAGCCGGTCGTTCAGGAACTGTTTGGAGAGGCCCACGTTCAAATCTGTTCGGTTTTGCGCCGTTCCTGATGAGTAATCCTCGCCCGATGTAAGGTCGAAGCTTAGCTGCACGCCGCCTATCAGGTTGCCTGCCAGCTTGTTCAGCTGGTCCGACAGTAAACTGCTTACACTGTTGCGTATGGCGCCGCCAATACCTGCATTACCGCCCTGGCTCTGGAATGGATTATCGCCGATAAAGTGCCCCAGCACCAAAACACCCAAAACCTGTTTATTAAGTTCGTTGGGGTCCGTTCGTATCTGCGCCAGGCGGGTATTAACGGTTGATATTACATCGGACGATACCGTGTAATTACCTTCCGGCAAGTTAATATCAAAGCTTATATCCGGCTTTAACAGTTCATTCCTTAAACTAAGGTCAACATGAAAAGGTAGCTTTTGCTTTAACATGGTATTGCCTGTACTGCCATCGTCCTGCTGGTTAACCAGGTCGATAGGTGGCACGTTGGCAATATAAGTAGCAGTAAGATTAACGTTGGCGCTGGTTGGGTCGCCCGTCCAGGTAATGGTGCTGCCCGGTTTAAAGTTGAACTTCCTTTTTACAGTTGCATAGGCCAGGTTGTATGAGCCCTCGTTAACTGTGTAAGTGCCGGTAAGGTTAATCTTGCCGCTTGGGTCTATTCCTGCATTTAGCTGCGCTTCACCTTTTAACTCTACTATATCGCCGTTACGCTCATCAACCACAATGGTAAACTTGGCGTTTTTATTTACGGTGATGTTTGCCGTTACATCAAGCCCCGTCAATTCCGATTTTCGCAGCGAGTCCAACTGTTTAGCCAGGAAAATAGAGTCGAGTTTGGGCGCGTTAGGATTTATTACTTCTACAACGCCTTTTCGGTCCTCTATGCTGGGGTCGTCGGTAGGTAATACTATCGTCAGGTCGGTTTTATCGTTAACAGTTAGGTTGGCATCAACCACAGGTTTGGCCATATTACCGCGTATACGTATGCGGGTATCGATAAACAGTTTGCCGTAATACAGTTTGTTATCATCCTGCGTGGAATTTATCGCCCTGAAATTATTGGCGTTAATGTCAATGCCGAATTTATAGTCGGTATAGTTTTGGGTATAAAGTGTGCCGGTTACCACGGCTTTATTGCCCAATGAGTCAACAAGATTAAAATCGTTAAACAAGATGCCGTCATTATTAAACGTTATCTTTTCGTTCGGCATAGTAAAGTAGGAGTTAAGCATCGATACGTTAAAGCCCACTTTATTAAAATTGATATCGCCCCTCACTACAGGCGCATCCGTTGTTCCCGTTATTTTTAGCTGCCCGTTTATATCGCCGCTGGAACGCCTGATGCTCCCAAAACTAAAGCCCTCAATGCTTTTCATTTTTAGGGTGATGATGTTGAGGTTTAAATCAAATTTACTTTCGGGTGCGGTATAGTACAGGCCGTTTAGGTTAACCTGGTTGCCTTTGCCGGTAACCGTTACGTCGGCAGCGTAGGCGTTGGCGGTTTGGTTGTTTACCTTAAAGGCTATATCGCCAACAGTGTCCGTTTTAAAGTTAAAATCTTTCACATTCAGCGCAGCTGTAAATACCGGCGATGCCTGGAAATTGCTGATATGCGCATCGCCATTTATAACGCCACCAACCTGAAGTGAATCCTGGTGGGCGGCCTTGGTCAGCGTTTCAATCTTAAAGTTTTTAAAGCTTACGGTAATTGGTGCATTGAATTGCTGCGTATCGCTGTTGATGCTTAACACCTGGTTGCTGTTGGTAAGTGCAAAGTCGCGGGCCATTATGCCTTTGCTGCCAAACTGCAGCGCGTTGTTGGCATTAACCGCCCACGGAGTATAGTCTAAAATTAACCCATCCTGTAAAAAGTTAAACTGGTATTCATTGGGCAATACGCTAAACACGCCAGCCAGCCGGTAACGCTCCTTTTTGGCGGCATCGCGTATTTGCAGGTTAACATTCAGTTTATTGTTTTGTGCAGTGCCGGTTAAGCTGGCGTACAGCAAATCAATGTTTGATGATGCTTTTACTTCGTCAACAGTAAGGTTGTAGTTAAGTGCATTGTTTTGGGTGTTGACGGCAAACTTCACGTTATTAACCGTGTTGGCCCCATAAATAATTTTCGGCGCCGACCCGTTAATGGTTAAATCGCCGGCCTGGCTATCAAAATGACCGCTGATCAGTACAGGGTCGAGCCGTTTTAAATCAGGCATCAGCTTTTCGGCGATAGCAGTCTTTACCAGCCTCACGTCAAACTTAAACTGCTGCGGCGAATATTTTGGTTTGGGTGCATTGGTAGCAAGGCTTGTATTGTAGTATTTGTTGATTAAGTCCTGCATGGCGGGGCCTACTTCGGTCAGCTTGTATTTGCCGGCCATGTGGGCATTCAGCATGGGTGCTTTTACCCGTAGGGTACTGCTGTCAGCATTAGCTGTCGATACCAGGCTGATGGTATCCAGCTTAATCACCTGGTCTTTTTGGGCAACCAATAAATCGGTCACCTGTATTTTGGCATTTAAATAGTCGGGGTCGGCAGTGGGTACATCGGCTATAATTTTTCCATGTACCAGCATGTCAGTTTTGGTAAGTTTTAAATTTTTAAGGTTGATGCTGTCCATCTGCAAAGTAGCTGCAACCGATGGGTATTTTTTATTCATATCGGCCTTGCCGTCCAATGCAAAACTGATGTTCGGATCTTTCATGGTAGCTTTGGCGGTATAATTGCCATCGTGCGCTGTACCTGTCATTACCAGGTTTTGATAGTTATAGCCCTTTACATAAGCGCTGACCACATTGCCGCTGAATTGCAGGCTGGCCTTTTTAGGGTCGAGGCTTACGCCCTTTACCTTGGCAGTGAGGGTAACATTGCCCACGGTTTGCGGCTGTTTGGTTAATGCACCAACATTTAAATTATTGGCCTTTATGTTAGCCGAGTAAACCTCATGACCGGCATGGTTGCGGTTTTTCATCGTTGCATCCAAATCAACCGCACCATAGGTTGAGCGCAGGGCCATTTTGGTTGCAAAATCATACATGGTACCTTTAAAAGTACCCTTTAGCTTTAAATTGGCAGGTATGCTCACCGATGCCGGAATCATTGACGGCGCAACCAGCTTGCTGATATCTGCGCGACTGGTGGTTATATCGTCTATTTTCACATCGAAATATGATTTATTCATGTTCGGCAAGCCCTTCATAGTTGCCGAAGCTTTGATGTGGGTGTTGGCCAGCCCCCTTACTTCAAAATCAGGTATACGCAAATCGTTTACCTTACCAATCACTTTGCCATCAATCCTGAAGACCGAATTTGGCGAACTTTTAAACGGTTCCATTGTCGCCATAGTCGGCATCAGTAGCAACACATCCTTTAAGCCCAACCGGCTGCCATCTAAATTGGCATTAACATAAAGCTGCCCCAAATCTTTGGTCAGTGATTCAATCGACGGATAGCCCACCTGCAATTGTTTCTGCAAAACGGTTTGGGGCGTCTCCACATATAAATCGTTCAGGTAGGCAGTCTTTGGCCCGTATAAAAATGAAGTGTGGAACTTCTTCAAAACAAGCCCGCTCTTTTCGCTGAAGGTAAAGGCGTTCACTTTTCCTTTTATAGTGTCGGTACTGTAGGCAATGTCCTGCACATCGGCATTCAGGTTTTTGATGTTCATGTGCCCAAAATCGAGGCCCTTGGCTAACGGATTTTGTGCATTGTTATCAAACTGTATATTATCGTTGGTAAAAGTAACCTTCGCCAGGTTGGCCCGCCAGCCTTTAACGTTTTTAGGCGATGCTACCAGGGTGTCTAACTTTTTAATGGCCTTTACAATGGTCTTTTTAACGCTCTCGGGTTTGGCGAAAACCAGGCCTGCTTTGGTGTCATTCAGCTCAATGTTTTTTATGCCGACGATTTGATTTTTCAGGTCGATCTTATCCATCTCCACCAAAAACTTACCCAGGTTAACCTTACTGCTCATGGTGTTGCTGCGGTAGTCAACCTTAACTTTCGATACATCGATAGTGCCAAGGTCAAGTGTCATGTTGAGGGGCGTGGTTGTGGTATCTACCGGTATTACTTTGGTGCCATCCGAAGTTATGGGCGATTGTATAATACGGGCATTAACACCCGATAGGTTGATTTTCGGTATGGTAAACTTCATTTTATCCATATCAAAATCCTTTATCCGGGTATCAAAATGGCCTAAAATGAATTTCACATCGCTCCCGCTTATTTTGTCTTTATAGGATACGTTGATTTTATCGAGGATGATTTTGTCGATAGAGAATTTCATCGTCGAGGCGGTGTCAGTTGGCTTTACCGGCTTTTTTTGCTCGCCCGCAAATGCTTTGGTTATATAATCGAAGTTGAAGACGCTGTCGGCCCCGCGGCTGATGTTGGTGGTAATGCCCTCCAGGTTTATTTCGTTCACTTCAACCTTATGGTCGAGCAGTTTGAACAGGCTGATATCAACTTTTAGCTTTTCGCCGGCTATAAGGGTGTCTTTGTGCTGATCTTCAAAATATACATCCTCCAGCACAATCAGTTTGGGCAGGCCCAGGCTAATGTGACCTATCTTAACGGGAGTATGAATTTTGCCCTGTATAAATGAAACTGCCTTGTCCTTAACAAAATTCTGAACGGCAGGAACCTGTATTAAAATTACGATAAGTATTACCAGGAAAAGCAGGCTGGCAATTATCCAAAGGATGGTTTTGAGGGCTATTCGTCCGAATCGTTCCAAGGGTATAGTTTTTTCAAAGATAAACGTGCTTTTGTTTTTTTAATATAATCAAATAACTAAGCTAAAAGTTTTCGGAAACCTTCCAAAATTTTAACCAAAAGGGCGATTTCTTACTTTTTTAAGGAATTTAACATCCCAAAAGTAATCCCCGGGTTTAAATTGGTGCTGCCGGGATATTTAAATGCGTTGTTCAATGTCCAAAGCCCCAAACGGTTCGGTAGTAAGGGGTGGGCAATTTGGTGCCGGAAAGCAATTAATCAATTACGATTAGCTGCTCTTTGTCAACTTCGATATATACACTATTTTGTTGCGAAATGGGCAATATGAATGGTAGGTATTTATTAAAAATCAAGATAAGTTCTGTGTTGGAGATATTCCCCAGCGTTACCCTTATAACTTTTTTAGGTGTTTTATTTATAAAATGTGAATTTTTGAAATCGTCATCCTTAGTTACCACGATCAAATTATTCGCATCGGCGTATCGACAAATTTCTTTGTCGGAAGTATTCCATTTTTGCAAGATTTGATTAACGTGAACTAAGGCACCCAGGCTGTTTATCTAAAAATTTTGAAAGGCTTACCGGTAAATGAACGTCGAGCAAAAAATTCATTTAGTGTACTTCCAATAAAGATTTGCCGGACAACGTAATTTTTGCGTAAGCGAGTGAAGCCAAAATATCGTCCTTTTCCAACTCGGGATGGTCTGTAACAATATCATCAAACGACATTCCGGAAGCAATTAAATCAATAATCACCTCAACGGGCCAACGCATATGACGAATGCAGGCTTTGCCATGACAGATGTCGGTATCAATAGTAATTCGCTCGAGCAGATTATTCATATCGTAAATTTACAACTCAAAAACGCTATTAGCAAATCCGGCAGAATTCGCTTACAATCTTCACTCCGCGCACAGCTAAACGGCAGTTATTTTTTTACTGAGTTCAACACCTTATATCCCACCAACTCTTCCCAGCGGGCGCCGGATGGGCGATAGTACACCAAAATTTGATAATCATTTTCGGTTTCAAAATAGCTGCCTTCTAAAGCTGTTATGTCGGCTTTGCCTTTTTTATCAACCCAAACATAGGCGTAATCATAAACGCCCTGTTTTAAAAATACGCTGTTTACATACTTGTTAAGGCCGGCATCAAAAGTCATTTTGCTGTGCTCGTCAAGCTTATAATCGTTAAAGCGGCCCACTATGTATGGGCTACCTGTGTTAGGTTGTTTGGTAGTGGCCATGCTGAAAAGCATGTGCGCGTAATCTGCATCGGTTCGCGGGTCGGTACCGTCCTGGTTGAGCACGTAATAGCTGCCGTCCAAATCATACTCAAGCGTGTAATTGGCTCTATTCCGGTCTGGGTCGGTAAGCATCAGTACCGAGTTTGCGGTATCGCGGTAAATATGTTGTATACCTTGTGAGTTCAGCTTAAGCGTACGCGTATCAAAATGGCGAAACTCATTTACCGCCGGGAAATCGTTTATCGTTACATCGCTGTAAATAAGCTGCGTGCCGCGGATGTAGGTTGGCTGGGTATTCAATATCCCTGTTTCCGGGCGATTATTTTGCATCACCACCGTGCGCACATCCCGGCTCGGGTTTTGCACCCGCTGGCTATTATAATCCAGCGTAAAGTTTACCTTTTGGTTGGTTTGCCGGGTAGCGTTGTCGCTTGACGGTACAATCTCGGCAGCTATGTTAATCTTCGGAGTAACCACATATAACTTGCGGGTAAGCACCAGTTTGGTTGGGTCGCTGTCTTCGTAAACCTTTAAAATATAGTTACCCGGTATTTTTGGGGCGATGTTTTCGTTGGGCAGCTTAAGCTCATAGTGCGTATACTTCTGCACGGTGGCTATGGAATAGCTGTAAGTTAAAATGCGGTCGTCGTTATAGTTTTTTAGGTATTCTACACTTGAGATGTTTGATGAGTTCCATTCTGCATCGCAGTGCTCAATGGTATAGTGATAGTTAAGTGTGCCGCCTGCAAGGTTATCAAATCCTAAAGTAACCGTTTCGCCGGAGTTTAACGGGATGATAGGGAAGGATGCAGGTTTAGCTGAGTTGTAAAATTCTACGCTTTTTATTTCGTGGCGGTAAACGCTGTCGGTGTAGGGTTGGGCAATGGCGCTAAGTGTAAAAAGTGTTAATACGGCGGTAAACCACCATTTTGTCATTGCGAGGAGGTACGGCGAAGCAATCTCGTCGCCATGCATTAGCGTTACTGCATGGCGACGAGATTGCCGCGCTATCGCTCGCAATGACAAGTTTTTTATCATGCTTCCAGCTCCATTATCTGCTCGGCCAATGCTTCCCATTGCAGCTGAATGTGCCCAAGCTCCATTTTCTTTTTATCGTAATTGATGTTAATCTCTTTCATCTTAGCCACATCATTATATAACTTATCATCGGCTAACTCGGCTTCTAACTGCTTTACAGTTTTTTCAAGCACGGCTATTTGCTCCTCCATTTTACCTAAATCCTGGTTCAGCTTTTTTAGCTGCTGGTGTTTGTTTTCAGAATGCGGTTGTTTTGCAGGGGCAGCCTCTTTCTTCTCTTCCTTTTTTGGCTGAGGTGCAGGAATAGCCGCTTTTGGTTCCAGCTTGCGTTTGGCGAACCAAATATCAAACTCGGCATAGGTACCTGGGTATTGTTTTATCTGCTGGTCTTCAATAAACCAAATTTTGTTGGCTACATTATCAAGGAAATACCTGTC
>JBDUDE010000783.1:0-3043 GCA_040003105.1 Mucilaginibacter sp.
GCATTGCTTTACGGCGATCGCCAAAGCCTGGTGCTTTAACAGCAGCAACTTTCAGCGAGCCACGGATTTTGTTAACTACCAATGTAGCCAGTGCTTCTCCGTCTAAATCTTCCGCAATAATTAAAAGTGGTTTGCCTGTTTGAACTTGTTTTTCAAGGATTGGCAACAATTCCTTCATCGAAGAAATCTTTTTGTCGTAGATAAGGATGTAAGGGTTTTCCAACTCTACTTCCATTTTATCAGCGTTGGTTACAAAGTAAGGAGATAAGTAACCACGGTCAAACTGCATACCTTCAACAGTTTTAACTTCAGTTTCAGTTCCTTTTGCTTCTTCAACAGTAATTACACCGTCTTTACCAACTTTTTCCATTGCCTCAGCAATTAACGAACCGATAACTTCATCGTTGTTAGCTGATATAGCTGCAACTTGCTTGATTTTGTTATTGTCGTCGCCAATTGACTGTGACTGTGCTTTTAAATTTTCAACAACCTTTGCAACTGCTTTATCAATACCGCGTTTCAAATCCATAGGATTTGCACCGGCAGCAACGTTTTTAATACCTGCAGTAACAATAGCCTGGGCTAAAACAGTAGCAGTAGTAGTACCATCACCCGCGATGTCCGCAGTTTTTGAGGCAACTTCTTTTACCATTTGGGCACCCATATTTTCAATTGGGTCTTTCAGCTCAATTTCTTTTGCCACGGTAACACCATCTTTAGTTATAGCTGGTGAACCGAATTTTTTATCGATAATTACGTGGCGGCCCTTAGGACCTAAGGTTACTTTAACTGCGTTAGCTAAAATATCAACACCGCGTTTTAACGCGTCGCGTGCTTCTACGTTATATTTGACTTGTTTTGCCATTTTATTTTTGTTTGAATGTTTGGATCTAGTAAAGTTGAAATGTTATGAAAACTTAATATTGGAAGGCAACTTTACAACCTTTCAACATTGCAACCTTTCAACTAATTACAATACCGCGTAAATATCAGATTCGCGCATAATTAAATACTCTTTTCCTTCGTAAGGGATTTCGGTACCGGCATATTTGCCATATAAAACCTGGTCACCAACTTTAACGGTTAACGGCTCGTCTTTTTTTCCTTCGCCAACAGCAACTACAGTTCCACGCTGAGGTTTTTCTTTTGCAGTGTCCGGGATGATAATTCCCGAAGCAGTTTTCTCTTCGGCCGGAGCAGCTTCCACTACTACCCTGTCTCCGATAGGTTTAATGTTTAATGACATAGTTATACAATTATTAATTTATTTAATTTAAGTTCTGCCTGTATGCATCATCTATTATGCCAAGCAGTGGCAAAGTTCAAAATTGGCATACTAAGTGTTCAAATTGTCACCTTATACCGATGTACAGTTTTCATTTTTAATGATAGCTTAACATCGTAATGCCATCATGTCAGTATGCACTCAAAGTAAAAAGGCTTTGCCCAGATAACTGTCTGGGCAAAGCCTTTCTAATATTTTTAAAATTTTTAACTTTATTTTTTAGGTGCCACAGGTGTAATTGGCAATGCTTGTGACGGCGCGTTATTTGCCGGTGTAGGTTTCAAAGTTTTATCAACCTGCTCTTTTAATTGCGAGTTATCAGTTTTATCAGCGCCGCCTTTTACAGCAACGTTAATAGCAAGTGACAACACCATCAAGGTGATGGCCAATATCCAAGTCCCTTTTTCTAAGAAGTCGCCGGTTTTTTGCACACCCATTAGTTGGGATGAGCTGGAGAAGTTTGATGACAAACCACCGCCCTTAGGATTTTGAATCAACACCATCAACACCAAAAGGACACAAACAATGATCGCTATGATCAGCAATAATGAATACATTTTATATTAAATTAATTGGTTTTCTTTTCTAACTGTTCAATCTTTGCCGCAAAGTAACGGCTTTTTTCCGGAAATCTCAACATCAATTTTTTGTATGATGCTATTGCCTTATGATAAAGCATTTGGTCGGAATAAATGGCGGCCAACGTTTCGGATACCAACTCATCCCTGTCTTCCGAGCTTTTTTTGGCCTTATTCTCGTTATCCAGTTTATCGCTGCTTTGCGGCCTTATTTGCGGCTCTTCCTGTATAAAGCGCTCAATAATAACCTGCTCCTTTTTGTTGTGCTCAAATGCCGGCGGCGCGGCAAACGGTGGCTGCGGCAAGCTTTTATCAAGCTCTTCAACCGAGGTTATGTGAAAAATATTTTCGTAGTACTGCTGTTGCAGTTCATCGGTGCCTGCTTTTAACCTGGCGCCGCTGTTAACGGTGCTTGTTTCTTCGGGCGCTGAATAAGGCTGGTAAACGCCCGAATGTTCTTTGCGGGTTTTATCAAGCCACCACAAAAAGCTGTAAGGCATTTTTTCATCGTGGTATTTTGATACGTCCTGCTGTTCAGCATCGCCGGCCAATTCATTTACAGGCTCATTTACAGCTTCCGGCTTTTTATGCTCACCAAAAGCACGGTCGAACATAAAATAATCTGTGCCGGCTATATTGGCAATAATATCCGGCCCCATCCCCGTTGTTTCGTCGTAAACTTCGTCATCAATAGCATTGTCGGCGGCTTCCGCTTTTACTTCCGGCTGATGGTATCCTTCCGGTGTTGGCTCTTCCTCTTCAACTTCTGGTTGATGATTTTCTTCCCGCGCTGGCTCTTCCTCTTTAACTTCTGGTTGATAATGTTCTGCCCGCGCTGGCTCTTCCTCTTTAACTTCTGGTTGATAATGTTCTGCCGCAGGTTCGTCCCAGGGCCTGTATTGCTGTATTGGTTCTTCTATTGCCTGCTCAGTTGCAGGGTGCTCTGCTTCTTGTTGATTTTCTCCGGGCAGATGTTCTTCATGCTGATGTTCTTCATGGGTACGCTCCTCAACATGCGATTCTTCAAACCCATTATATTCAGCTGCAACCGGGTCGGCTACATGTTCTTCAGGAACAGGTGGCGGGGTATGTGCTTCCGGCGCAGCAGCATCCACTGCCCAATGCTCTTCAGGAACCGGTGGCGGCGTGTGCGCTTCCGGCGCAGCAGCATCCACTGCCC
>JBDUDE010000451.1:0-3034 GCA_040003105.1 Mucilaginibacter sp.
AAACCCGAAGAAGCCGACCCAAGCTATGACAGGCCTGTGGACGCGCGCACCAACCTGATTAAACGCTGCCAGGCCACACCCGGCGATAAGCTGACGATTGTAAACGGGCAAGTGTATATTAACGGCAAGGCGGCGCCAAATGCAGAAAAATCGCAAACAACTTATGAGGTGGTGACCAATGGCACTGACATTAATCCGCAAGCTGTTAAAGATTTAAACATAGAAGTATTAGGACAAAATGCCAGCACTTACGCGATGACGGTTCCTAAATCGAGCCTTGCTGCGCTTAAGGGTTTTAGTAATATAAAAAGCGTAACCCCAGTAGTTCAGCCTGCCAGCGAATATGCAGCGGATGTTTTCCCACATAACGAAAAGTTCAAATGGAACCAGGATAATTTCGGTCCGCTGGTGATGCCAAAGCGCGGTTGGACGGTGCCGCTAGACGACTCGACCATGGTTTTATACCGCAGGGCAATTGAGCTTTACGAAAATAATAAGGTAGAGGTAAACGGAAAAGATATCCTGATAAACGGTAAAAAAGCCCATTCCTATACCTTTAAAATGAACTATTACTGGATGATGGGTGATAACCGCCATAACTCGCTCGATTCCCGCTTTTGGGGCTATGTGCCCGAAGACCATGTGGTAGGTAAAGCCATGATAACCTGGATGAGCATCGATTCAACTGGAACATTTTTCGACAAAATAAGGTGGAACAGGATTTTCAGGACGATTAAATAAAACGGTTTTGGTCTTGATTCTTGCCTCTTGAATTCTTGCCTCTTGATTCTACTTCATGCTGTCTTTTATGGCGCTGATGGCATCCAAATGCTCCTGCAAAATGGGTAATGTTTTCGCCGCAAATTCCTTTACATCAGGGTCGAGGCATTTTTTGGCTGCGGTTTCAAACAGTTTAATGTCGGCTTTATGGTCGTAAATCATGTCATCGATATAAGCTTTATCAAAGTCTTTTCCCGATTTACCTGACAGTTTGCTTATAACTTTTTGTTCATCAGCACCCGCCGCCTTCGGTATCGATATATTTTTGGTTACGGCCAGCGCCCGGATAAAAGCATTAATTTTTCCATGTTCGGTCATCATCATGGCGCCAAAGTTTTTAACCTGCTTGCTTACCCCCTTTTGCCTGGCCATTTTGCCAAGTTCAACTTCGGCCATGCTGCCGCTGGCGGCTTTAACCGTAAATTCGGCATCAACTCTTTCAACGGCAATACTTAGTTTGCTGGTTGTGTCTTTAACTTTATTAAGGCTATCGGCTTTTGCCACGCTGTCGTGTTTGTTGTTTTTGCACGCGGTAGCGAATAGCAGAAATGTTATTATCCAAAGGCTCAGCTTTTTCATAAATTTTGATATTGTTGGGGATATTATCAACAAAGTATAAGCCTTTTGGTTTCTATAATAAGGCAGGCCGTCGCATCAGCAGTCAATTTAATAAATTGTTAGCTATTGCGTTAGCTTAAAGTTTTATTATTTTTGACCCATTAAATCAAAAAAATCATGGAATTTCCGGCAGGATTAAAATACACCAAAGACCACGAGTGGATAAGAGTTGAAGGCGATGTTGCTTACATCGGCATTACCGAATTTGCACAGCGCGAGCTTGGCGATATAGTTTATATTGATATCAATGCGTTAGGTAAAGAAGTTGCCAAAGATGAAGTTTTTGGCACAGTTGAGGCGGTTAAAACCGTATCAGACCTTTTTATGCCGGTTACTGGCACCATTAACGAAGTTAACCCTGCGCTGGATAAACAGCCCGAGCTGGTAAACTCCGACCCATACGGCGAAGGCTGGATGGTTAAAATCACCGTTTCAGATGCTGCTTCGGTTGATGCGCTTTTATCTGCGGATAGTTACCAATCGCTTGTTGGGGCTTAATGAAAGCCACTTTTAAATATTACTGGCCCGCAATTTTGTGGGCTTTGTTTATTTTAATACTTTGCAGTATAAAATTGGGCGACGTTTCCGATGTGCCCCTGTTTTTCCCCGGTTTCGATAAGCTGGTGCATTGCGGGTTGTTTTTTGTGCTAATGGTTTTTGTTACAGCCGCTTATACCAAAAAATATACTTCCGCCGTTCTATCGGTTAAAACAATAGTTATACTTACTGCCGCCACCATTATTTATGGGGCAATTATTGAAATACTGCAAAAGTATATTTTTACCTGGCGCAGCGGCGAGTGGAACGATTTGTTTGCCGATGTTATCGGGATTTTAATGGCGGCATTTAGTATCTTTATAACGCATAAAGCAATAAGCTATGAAAAAAAATAGACTCATCTTTTTAGCACTCTTTGGGTTACTCGCGTTTTCCTCGTGTGGTATATTTCATAAGGGTTGCGGCTGCCCTACCTTTGGGAAGGTAAACCATGCCGTTCCTGCAAAGCCTGCTGCGGCATCAATCGGATAATTCCCCGCCCGCCATATTATCCTGTTATTGATAATCACCAGGCCTGGTTCAATATCAAAAAATTTACACTTTTCAAGGTTAACGAATATTTAAGTGGCTTTAAATCAATTAACTAAGCCATTTTTCCAAACAGTAATAGTTTACACTTTTCTGTAACAGGAAAAGTTTTTTTTTCGATGCAAATATTCTCCAACGTTCCGTCTTTTTGTTAAAAATTGTTAAATCAATGTTATTTTACTACGAATATATCGTAGAATTACGAGTAATTCGTAATTTAGCCCAGTAGTAATTTATAACATGAAAACAAACCTACCTTTTGCGCTATTCATCTTAGTATTAACATCATTTACGGCATTTGCCCAGCCGGCAAAAAAACAAATTAGAGGCAAACTGATTGACGAAACCAGCAAACCCGTGGACTACGCTACAGTAGCAGTTGTAAATGCTTCCGATTCAACTTTAGAAAAAAGTACGGTATCTGATAAAGACGGCACTTTTACCATCAACGATTTAAAAAATGGCAGCTATCGTTTAATCGTATCACAGCTCGGCTTAAAAAATTACGCGCATGCTTTTGATATCAGCAATGCTAAACCAACCGTTGATT
>JBDUDE010000295.1:0-3031 GCA_040003105.1 Mucilaginibacter sp.
CTCTTTAGCATATTCATAAGCCTTGTGCGGATCGGTTATGAGCAGGGCCGCAAAGGTATGCGACGCCATTTCGGGCATATATTTTATCTTTGGCTCTTTTTTAACCATCGCATTAACTACCAGCAGGATGGAATCGGTAAAGCCCTGAAAATTCTCATCGCGTGACCGTTGCTGCAAACGGCGCGTTTTAACTATCACCGAAGCATCCAGCGTATCTAAGTAGTTTTTACTGCTATCCTCATACTTCCTCCGTGCCGATTCGCCTTCAATGTCCCAGGTGTTGTTTACTATTTTTGCCAAAGCCGAATCTACGTATATCGTGTTGCCGATCCATGCCACACGGCCCTGCCCGTTTATAACAAAGCTAACGGGGATAAAGGTTTGGTGAAAGGCCCCCTTCCAGTCACGTTGTGTAGAAGCGGTATCTTCCGCCGCTACACTGAAATCCATTTTATCACCCATGCCGTCAACAAAGGCCTTGAGCTTTTCGGGGGTGGCGCCCCTGGTGCCGCGATCTTCAAGCACGCTAACGGCGGCGAAGGTTACCTTGCCCTTGTACTTGCGGGCCAGATCCGAAAGATGGGGGAATGCCTTAACGCAAGGTCCGCACCATGTTGCCCAAAAATCAATCACGTATACTTTGCCCTTTTCAAAGCCGGCAACCGGTGCGCCTTTGATCCAGTTTTTTACCCGCAAAGCCGGAGCGGCATCGCCCATATAACGCTGAATGATACGCTGGTCTGCTTTTACGCTATCTATTTTGGCCGATGTGTCTTTTTGCAGATCGGTAAATTTAAGCGCGGTATCAATCGCTGCTATTTTGGCTTTGACAACGGTATCGTTTTGCGCACCGGCGCTAAGCGCCATTACACAGAACAGGATCACTAATTGAAGTGTTGGTTTCATTATGATGATGCCGTTAATATCGGTATTAGCGAGCCGGGTTAAGGCTGCGATTTTTGTTGGGCCAGGGATATAACTATAAAGATAGGTGATTGTAAAATAGAAATGAAATTTTTAGAGAAAAAGTTTAAAGGGGCGGGCGGGTCGTTTAGATACTCAAACGCGGGGGCACCACCAAAAACAAAGGGCTGCAGAGTTTCTAACCTCTACAACCCTTAAAACTCTTACAACGTCTACAACCTTACGCAACCATCATATGGTCAACCAGGGCATTCATGTCGCCGCGGTTACCGTTTAGTTTTGACAGGAAGTTAGTTAAGCCGAAATCGGCGTTTTTTTCATCTTTTGATTCTTTAACCAGCTCGGCCATAACCGGCGTGATCAGTGAATTTGCTGCTGACAATGCCGACTCCGGTTCGATGCCGTAGAAATTGTTCAGCTTGTTGGCAAATTTATTAATGATGCTTGATACTAATGAATTGTTATAAATACCCGAAAACTGGAAAAATTTAACCAGATCCTTTACCCTGCCCGTCTCCATCTGGTTTTTTAACACCTCGATGATCGAGCTCGAAGCTTCGTTTATCACTGCTTCGTGGTATTTTACGGGAATAGCGGGGTTGTCTATAACGGCCGTCCCGGCGTTATTTTTGACAAGCATAAACAGTTTTTCAAACATGGTGTTAGTGTATTAAGAAATTTATAATAAAATCTTAGTTATTTGTTCATTGACGCAAATATATTAAATATTAATTTCCAAATCCCAAACATTAATTGAAATTTGTTAAAATTATGACAATTTACTTATTGTAAAACAAACACTATGCATGGGGTGTTAAAATAACACTATACACAGCGCTTTTTCGGCTTATAATCACAGTATCGTGGCAAAGTTTTCGGTTTTAAATACTTGCTAAGTATTTACTTGTTACTTTTGTTCTAAAATCATTTCAATTATGCTGCCAAACACGGATTTTACTACCACACAGGCCTATAAATACCTGGCCGACCACTACATCGATATCGTTCCCCAAAGCCTGAAAGGCCTGTTTGATGCTGATAGCGACCGTTTTAACAAATTTTCGCTGCAGTTTGAGGATATTTTGCTCGACTACTCTAAAAACCGCATTGACGAGCAGACTGTAGCTTTGTTGATGCAGCTGGCGCGCGAGTGTTCAGTAAATAAGGCAATTGACGCCATGTTTAGCGGCGAGGTAATTAACGTTACCGAAGGCCGCCCGGTGCTGCACATTGCCCTGCGTAACCGCAGCAACACCCCAATTTTGGTGGAAGGTAAAGATGTAATGCCCGACGTAAACCGCGTGCTGGAGCAAATGAAAACCTTCAGCGAAGCCATCATCTCCGGCAGCTGGAAAGGTTACACCGGCAAGGCCATTACTGACGTGGTGAACATCGGCATAGGCGGCTCGGACCTTGGGCCCGTAATGGTTACCGAAGCGTTGAAGGCTTACAAGAACCACCTGGAGATGCACTTCGTATCAAACGTGGATGGCACGCACATAGTTGAAACTTTAAAAGGGTTAAACCCCGAAACAACTTTATTTCTCATCGCCTCAAAAACATTTACCACGCAGGAAACCATGGGCAATGCGCACAGCGCCCGCGATTGGTTTATAGCTGGTGGCGGCAAGGACGAAGATGTGGCCAAACACTTTGCGGCACTATCAACCAATAGCGAGGGCGTTTCCAAATTTGGTATCGACACCAAAAATATGTTCGAGTTTTGGGATTGGGTGGGCGGTCGTTACTCATTGTGGAGCGCAATCGGCCTATCGATCGCCCTGAGCATCGGCTACGAAAACTTTACCGAACTGCTTGCCGGCGCGCACGCCATGGACAACCATTTTAAAAGCACCGAACTGGAGCAAAACCTGCCCGCAGTACTAGCGCTGGTCGGCATCTGGTACAATAACTTCTTCGAAGCCGAAACCAATGCCATTTTGCCGTACGATCAATACATGCACCGCTTTGCCGCCTACTTTCAACAAGGCGACATGGAAAGCAATGGCAAACATGTAGACCGCAATGGCAAACCGGTTGACTACCAAACCGGGCCGATCATTTGGGGCGAACCCGGTACCAATGGTCAGCATGCTTTTTACCAATT
>JBDUDE010000271.1:0-3031 GCA_040003105.1 Mucilaginibacter sp.
ACTATTAACCGGTTCAACCCTCAACCTGCAATCGTACATGGGGATGATTATGAGCACCGGTGTATCAGTTGCTAACGCAATATTAATTGTTACCAACGGCGAATCACTCCGGCTGGAATACCGCGACTCAACCCGCGCGGCTGTAACCAGTGCATCCATAAGACTAAGGCCCATATTGATGACCAGCTTTGCCATGATGGCCGGAATGGTACCCATGGCATCGGGCATGGGCGAGGCCGGAGAGCAAACAGCACCGCTGGGCAGGGCTGTTATCGGCGGTTTATTTGCCTCAACAATTGCCGCCCTGTTTATATTGCCTATGGTATTTGCCTGGGTACAAAATAAAACCACGTATAAATCACCATCGTTAATGCCCGATGAATCAACCGAAATACAAACAGCACTATAAAAAATCATGAAAATAAAACCCATTATATTGGCCGGTCTAACTGCATTATTTGCAGGCTGTGCAGGCAACCAAAAGCCAGTTGACCTTGCGCCAACTGAAAATAAAACTACAAGCAAATATCAGTTTGGCACCGTTGCGGAAAAAGCGCTATCAACTACGGTAAGGCTGCCTGGACAGTTAAATCCTTACTACGAAGTCAACCTATTCCCGAAGGTAAATGGCTTTGTAAAGAAAGTTCTTGTCGACCGAGGCTCTATTGTAAAAAAAGGCCAATTGTTAATTGCGCTTGAGGCGCCTGAAATGGAGTCACAATTGCAGTCCGCAAATTCGCGCTATTTACAGGCAAAGGAAAATGCCCAGGCCAGTAAAGAAAAATATCAGCGGCTGAAGGAAGCCGCCGGCGAACCAGGTTCTGTGTCACCACTAGATTTGGATAACGCTATCGCAAAGATGAAAGCCGATGATGCCATGGCCGAATCGGAACATTCAAACGTGGCATCAGTAAAAACCATGCAGGGCTATTTGAATATTTATGCCCCGTTTGATGGCATGATTATCCAGCGTAACGTTTCAACGGGGGCGCTGGTGGCCCCCGGTAAATCAACCGACCAGCCGATGCTTATTTTGCAGCACATCAGCAAGCTGCGGCTGGAAGTTTTTATACCGGAAGATTACGTGGATAAAGTTGATTTAAAACAGCCCGTAGCGTTTACCTTTAATGCCAGGCCCGGGCAAACCCAAACTGCCCGGATAAGCCGCTCGGCCAATGCATTAAGCAGTATGCGAAGCGAGGCAATAGAAATCGACGTGATCAACAAAAACGGACAACTTAAACCGGGTATGTATGCCGAAGTTAAAATACCGATGCTTTCCGGCGCAAAATCGATGCTTGTACCCAACATTGCCATTGTACGTTCGACGGAACGGGAATATGTGGTAACAGTTACAGGTAGCAAAGCAACGCTGGTTGACATTAAAGAAGGCCTTGCCAGCCATGATTCGACCGAGGTTTTTGGAAAAATGAAACCGGGCGATAAAATTGTGCTGCATCCCTCTGACGAGATAAAACAAGGCGACAATATTCAATAAAATGAGAAATAGTTTATTGTTTCATGGCCGGCAGTTGATATAAGCTGTCGGTTTTTTTTGTACAAACACCTATATATCAATTTATTATAAAATCACGTAAAATTTTTGTAAATAAATATTTGCGATATTAAATATTCGTCATATCTTTACACTACTAAATAGGTAGATATTATAGAATTAACAAACAATGAAAACTTTAAAGCATTATTTGCTATCCGTTATTTTCCCCGGTTATTATCAGTTCACACCTCAACATTGTATGTGTTGTTGCTGTTAATTCTGCCATC
Organism: Mucilaginibacter sp.; assembly: GCA_040003105.1. Classification (GTDB taxonomy): domain Bacteria; phylum Bacteroidota; class Bacteroidia; order Sphingobacteriales; family Sphingobacteriaceae; genus Mucilaginibacter. The sequence goes on from JBDUDE010000271.1 coordinate 1,786, forward strand.
CTAACACATAAGTAATATTTTTTAATCACAATTTTTTCCGCCCCAAACTTAAAAATGAAATTACCATACGTAATTGCTACGGCACTTGTATTGAGTGTGCTTTTCAGCGCTGTTAACGTTAAAGCGCAGCAAAATGAAGACCTTTTAAATCTCTTGATAAAAAAGAATGTATTAAGCCAGCAGGAAGCTGACTCCATCCGGGCCGACGAGGCTATTAAAGAACAAGCTAAAAAAGAAAACGCAGCTAACCGCCACGGCATATCCATCGGCAAAGCATTACAGATAAGCGGTCTGGTACAGGCCCGCTACCAGGGCTTTGCGCAAAAAGGTGTTAACAATGCCTTCGATTTAAGGCGTGTACGTCTTGACCTGCGGGGCGAGATATCCCCCAATTGGTCATATGATGTATACTCCGAATTTGGAGGCACCGGCGTGAAATTAGTAGATGCATTTGTAGCTTACAAAGTCGGTGATTTTCTTAGATTTTCCGCCGGTCAATTTAAAATACCATTTTCTGTTGAAAACTTAACATCCGATTCGCAACTCGAGTTTTCAGACCGCTCGCAGGTTGTGGAAGGGCTGGTATCAAGGACTAAAGACGTTATCGGCAACTCAAACGGCCGGGATATAGGCATCCAGGTTAACGGCAGCTTCGCAAAAAACGACGACTATTACCTTTTTGATTACTCGTTTGGTGTGTTTAATGGCGCGGGCTACGATGTTACTACTGATAACAACAACCACAAGGATGTTGGCGGCAGGTTAACTCTGCACCCGGTTAAAAACCTGGCAGTGTCTGCAAACTTTTATAGCGGTCTGGGCAACTATGGCTCCCCGGCAGCCGACCACAAGCGCAATCGTACAGGGTTTGATGCAAGGTATGTGCTGAATGGTCTGTCGTTAACCGCAGAATACGATAAAGGCGCGGATGGTATCATCCAAAAAAGCGGCTGGTACGCACAGGCGGCGTACTATGTAATCCCGAAAAAATTACAGTTGGCAGCTAAATACGATACTTACGACCCTAACAAATCGGTATTAACCGACAAATCGAACTGGTATATAGGCGGTTTTAACTACTACTTTAACGACTGGACAAGATTAACCATTGACTACAGCATCCGCAGGGAACAGGTAACACAAATCAAAAACGACTTACTTAACGCACAGTTGCAAATAGTTTTCTAAACTAAATTATTATGAAAAAGACATTATTTACCAGGCAAACACTTATAGTAGGTATTGC
>JBDUDE010000849.1:0-3028 GCA_040003105.1 Mucilaginibacter sp.
GCAAAAATAAACATCAGCTTATTATAGGCGCTTTGATTACGGTAAGTAAACAAAATCATAGCGGCATATTCTTTTTTCAATTGGTCCAGCTGGGTTTGCAGGTTGCGCACAAAGTTATTGCTTTCTGATATCTGGTTATCCAGGTTGCGCACTGCGGAGTTGATATTAGCAATTTCCTGCTCGTGAAGGTTTATTTGCTGCTTTAATAAATTAAGCTGCTTTAGCGTTGTTTTTTTATTGTTAGCCGTTTCCTGGTATTCGTTGTTCAGCTGTTTCAACTGGTTCGTAAGCGCCTCGCGCTGGCGCTTCAGTTCGGCGCTGCTTTGCGCATGCACGCCAAAGGCCACGAATACTAAAATTAAAACTAAAGCTGCTTTTAAAAACTTCATTTATTGCTATCGTTAATCTGCAGGTTGATACCGCGATGGAATACTAAACGGGAATTCCACGGGCAAATCATAGTCTGCTTTTGTATAGTGCAAATTAACCTGTATTTTTTTATCTTTTACTACCGATGCAATATCTATTTGCGATGGCATTATTTTATTGGTAGCCTGTATAAAGGCGCTATTGGTAACCTGTAGCGTTTGGCCAGCGTTTTGATTGCTCAAATTTGTTTGAGTGGCTTTCATGTCAGGCCCTAACATCAATTTATAAAGCACCTCGCTTAAATTGCCGGTAAGTGTGGTATTGCCGCTGTCGGTTTTAAACGCTGCGTTCTCTGTTAGTAATTCGGGGATAGCATTGCCAATTAGTAACGATTCCAGCGTTTTATAGTTAACCTGTTGGCCGGCATATTTATTGACATAGCTAAAAGGCTTGCGCAGGTACAGGCTTTGCAGTTTGTTTATCAGCAACAAGCTATCTGGCGTTATCATTGCACGGGCAACCTCAATACCGGCAATCGCAGTGATAGAAACCCATATTTTTTTGTCGCGCTGTATGCGTATGTTAAGGGTAACGTCATTGGCATTGCCGTTAATATCAAGTTTGGTTTTAGCCTTGCCTGTAAACGTGTTAAAATTGGTTTGCCTTGATTTTATTAAATCGAGCTTAGCCGCCTTGGTATCAACCGGCTTAACAGCCACGGTTGTATCAGCAACGCGTTTAACCACCAGTGGTTTGCGGCTTTTACAACCAAAAGCAAGTATTATGCAGCCAAGTGTTAGCAGTTTTAAACTAAGCGCACCGTTTACCCCGGCCTTGTTTAAAATGTTATTCAACGTATTTCTTTTCATTTATTTTTCTTTCCAAAACAGGCGAGGTATCGCCCTTTTCTTTAGCTTTTTTCCAGTTGTCAACGGCATCGTCCGTTTTACCTGAGTAAAACAATATATCGCCATAATGTTCAAGCTTTGTGGCACTTTTATCCTTATCGTCAGCTAAAGCTTTTTCAATCCATGTTTTTGCGCCGGCATAATCTTTTTGCCTGAACAGTATCCACGCGTAAGTATCCTCAAACGAGGCATTACCCGGCTGCAGCTCGGTCGAACGCTTCGACATTTTTGCAGCTTTCTCCAGTTGCTCACCCCTTAACGATAAATAATAGGCAAAATTATTCAGCGTAAATGCATTGTCGGCATTATAGGTTAATGCCTTATCATAGGCCTCGTCCGAACTTTTGGTGTCTTTTAAATCGTGGTAACTATCGCCCAGCGCCGAAAAACATTGCGAAAGTAGATCCTTATCCTGAAGTTCTAATGAAGATGCATTTTTTAAATAGTCAACCGCCTTTTTGTAATCTTTTTTTTGCATCCAGGCCACGCCCACCAAATAATTCATCCAGGCCTGGTTAGGGAAAAGCGAGAGCGAGTTTTCACCATCCTTTATGGCGCCGGCAAAATCGTTTTCGCCAAGGTCAAGGCGTACCAATTGCTCCTGCACGTCATAAACCTGGCTGTTCAACACCACCGATTTTTGGTACATGGCTTTTGCATCCTTAGGTTTTTCGTTTTGCAGCAGCATATCACCGTATATGGCGTAGCCGCGGGCATCGGTTGGGTGGGCAACGGTTAATAGGCGGCTTAGCTCAAGCGCACTGGCTTTCACATTAGGGTCGGTCAACCGGGGTAAATAGCCCCCTATTATTTTTATTTTTTGTTCGATATCCAAATCAGGAATAGCAAATGCAAGGGTAAGCTCGCTGTAGCTGTGCTCAATATCTTTTTTATCGCGGTAAATATCAGCCAGTGCAAGGTGTACCAGCCCGCTGTTCGGTTTTATTTTTTCGCCGGCCAGCAAAGTTTTCAGTGCTTTATCCGGCTGGTTGTTTGAACCGTACAATTGCGCCAAAAACAGGTAATATTTTATTTGCGACGGGTCGGTAGCAAGCATTTGTTCCAGTTGCTGCGCAGCCAAATCAACTTTATTTTGTTTCAGGTATATTTTTTGCCGGTTGGCCAGCAGGTCATCCGTCGGACCAGTCAATTCTTCAATCTTGTTATAAACCTTTAATGCATCGTCGTATTTGTTCTGATAAAAAAGCGCGTTGGCTTTATCGTAGTAATAGTCGGTCTTGTCAGGGTTTATCCTTATCAGTTCGTTAAAAACATTATCAAGCTTATCAAGATTGTTGTTTTTTTCGTAGCAATCGGCCAGCGCTGCCCAGTACCATTCGTTACCCGGGTTAACGGTAACGGCCTTTTCTAAAAATTCCTGTGCGTCGGGGTAATTGTTTTTTGCTTTTTTTATGATGGCCAGTTCATATAGCGAAGCGTCGTTCTGCGGGTCAATTTGCACCACCCTGTCGAAGTATTCGTACGCCAGTGTATTGTTCTCAATCGCCTTCTCCCGCAGTCCCGAAAAGAAAAGCTGCCTTACGGTGGCACTATCAGTAGATGTCATCGGTTTACCGGCAACAACAACAATTTTATTTTTATTTTGAGCACGGGAAGAGAGAGTCAAGAGACAAGAGCCAAGAATTAAGACAGCTGCAAGAAAAATCTTACTGTTACTCATGTCCATATTGTTTAACTGCTCATTCCTCATCCTATTGTTTTTTTACGTTCCCCAACTGCTACTGCTACTC
>JBDUDE010000205.1:0-3022 GCA_040003105.1 Mucilaginibacter sp.
TAAAAAGTTGTTTTATCATAATATATTTTTCAGAGGTATTAAATATTCAAACCGGGGCAAAAGTAATATTTTTTTCTTTGAGTTAATTGGTGATTAGAGTGCTACTGACTGAAAAAGTTTAAAATCGTTTTCAATAAAAAAATATTTAAGTGAAACTTGCCTGGTTTATTGCATCGCGAAAGCATTGTACAATAGGATTAAATGGCGTGCTTTCAGCCCGCCGTAAATTATGGCAATTGGTTATTTCTTAAAACCATCAAGTAAAAACCTAACCCTAAAAAAATGAAAGTTACTAAAATGTATAATACAACCCATAAATTCTCTTTTTTAGCCACAATTTCCGTTTCATTTTTATAAATTTTAATAATATGCTTGTATCGTGCTTTTTTTATAAAGAGCAGGCAATTGATGATAATACTGCAGGTAAACAGTGATATTACCCCAGGCAAAATGCTTTGAGGCGGTATTTTTACGACACCGAACCCATATAAAAGACAACCAATGCCAAAAAAATTAAATGTTATAAGTGTCGACAAGAAGAGTATTGACGTTGGCACCGCGTCAATACCGTGCCCTATAAAAGCCTGGAAGCTGTAAAATCTGTAGTACACATAATCCAGTTTTTCTCTCATTTGCATCTATAGGACAATTCGTTTCCCTTCCCTGATAGATCTTTTTGCCGCATCCAATATCTCCATCACTATCATATTATATTTTAATGATGAACGGTCATCATCTGCAGTAATAGTTTTATTTAAGAATGCATGGAAATAGGTGGTGGCATCATCATTAGGCGCTATCAATTTAGTGACGTTTCTAACGCTGCGGGTATTTTCGCGCATCCGCATTACCAGGTTGTCGCGATCTACCGCGTGCAAATAGCCGGTATTGCCAAATACTTCCATATCCTTAATACCGAAGGGCCAGTTCCACGATGCTTCTATTTGGCCGGTAGCCGTAGGATATTCAACTATAATAGTAGCGTCATCTTCAACTTTTGGGTAAACACCCGGTTTGTAATGGCGGGCAACAGCGGTAACGGCGATCGGTTTTTGGCCATGCATTAGCCAGGTCATCAGGTCAGCACCGTAGCAGCCGAAATCGTTTAATGCGCCGGCCCCGTTCAAAACAGGGTCGGTTAGCCACGCCAAAAACTCAGGGCTGCAGCCTATTTCCTTCGGCCCCTGGTGTCCATCGTGTACCACCATTTTATGGATAGCGCCGATGCTGTCTTTATTAATAATATCATAGGCTGCCTGTAACGATGGGTGCCAGGTAGTTTCGTAATTGGTTAAAACGGTGGTATGGTATTTATTGGCGAGAGCTTCCATGCGTTTGGCTTGGTCCAGCGTAGCGGCCAAAGGCTTTTCAACCATAACCGGGATACCGAGGGGGGCGCAAACCTCCACAACGTCAATATGATTGCCTACTGCGTTGTAACCTAGCACAATTGCGGGCTTGCGTTTAGCAACCATGGTTTTCAAATCTTCAAAAAATATGGAGTCGGGTATATGAAACTGCTTGCCGTATTTCTCCCATAAATGTTTGTTGGCCTCGGCTATACCCACCAGGTTAATGCGACCTTTGCTATAATCGTTTAAAATGCCATAAATATGGTCGTGGTTCAAGCCGGCGATGCCAACTTTGGGGCCTGGCGCTTGTGCACTTGCATTCAGCGCCAAACCGCAAATTATCGCGGCAAAAAGGATTGTAATTTTATTTTTCATTTGACAAAGAATAAGGGAAATCAATTGCCTTAACACCACGCTGCTTGTTTGGCGTTGCCGACATGTTGTAATTGATAACTGCACCCTGCAACAATGCTTTATGGCCAAGCCAGTTCAAATCGTAAGGTTTGCCATTAACGCTCATGGTATTGACGTAGAGGTTGCTGTCGCTATTGTTTGGCGCGTTGATAACTACTTTTTTACCGTTCTCGAGGTTGATGGTTAGCTTTTTAAACAATGGTGCGCCCAGCACATACTGGTCCACAGCGGGGCAAACCGGGTAAAATCCCATTGCGGAGAACACATACCAGGCTGATGTCTGGCCGTTGTCCTCATCGCCGCAATAACCGTCAGGGGTGGCTTTGTACAGCTTGTTCATTACGTCGCGCACATGGAATTGAGTTTTCCATGGCTCGCCCGCATAATTATACAAATAAATCATGTGCTGTATGGGCTGGTTGCCGTGGGCGTATTGTCCCATGTTCACAATTTGCATCTCGCGAATTTCGTGGATGACCTCGCCATAATAACTGTCGTCAAAAATCGGCGGTAATATAAATACCGAATCAAGCTTGGCAACAAATTGCTTTTTGCCACCCATAAGATTTACAAGCCCCTGGATATCGTGAAACACGCCCCAGCTATAATGCCAGCTGTTACCCTCGGTAAAGGCATCGCCCCATTTAAAAGGATTAAAAGGCGTTTCCCAAGAGCCATCTTTATTTTTACCGCGCATCAGCCCTGTTGATGGGTCGAACAGGTTCTTATAGTTCATGCTGCGTTTTTTGAAGATGTCGATTTCGGCAGCAGGCTTGTTTAAAACTTTGCCCAACTGGTAAATGGCAAAATCATCGTAGGCATATTCCAGCGTGCGGGCGGCGTTTTCGTTTATCTTAACATCATAAGGCACATAACCCAACTTGTTGTAGTAGGCAACGCCCGTGCGGCCTGTTCCCGCCGGGCCTTCACCGTTGGCGCCGTGTACCAGGGCTTCATATAGTGTATTAATATCGTATCCTTTGCCGCCCTTTATATAGGCATCAGAAACTACCGAGGCCGAGTTATTGCCAATCATTACATTCGAATAACCGGGGCTGCTCCATTCCGGCAACCAGCCGCCTTCTTTATAGTCATTAACAAGGCCCTGTTGCATCTCTTTATTGATGGACGGGTAAACCAGGTTAAGGAAGGGGTATAACGCCCTGAAGGTATCCCAAAAGCCTGTGCCTGCAAACATATAGCCCGGCATAGTTTTGCCGGTGTAAGGGCTGTAGTGTATTATTTGATTATTCGCG
>JBDUDE010000988.1:0-3017 GCA_040003105.1 Mucilaginibacter sp.
AAGGTGGAAATAAATATCCACCGCTCCAGCCTGTTGAGCATAGCAACTATTGTAATAGGTGGCTTAATGCTGGCTGATGGCTTGCCCTTATTTGTTTATCATGGTTTTCAATATTTTGAGAACATCGGTAGGGATATGACATTTGCGAGCAACCGTTCAAGCCCGTGGCTGATAACCAATTTTCTAAAAATAGCCATTGGGTATTTTATGGTTGCGGATAGCCGGTTAATCGTAAATTTTATTGAGCGGAAAAGAAAGAAGGCCCAAATTACAGACGAAGAAATTTCTATTTAAACAAGTATCCGATTGATAAGGTTATTGCCCTGTTATGTAACGTTGCGGGACCTACATAATAAAGGTTTGCTAATCCTAAGCTATAGCCGGCATCAACAATAAATTTATTTTGTAATGTAGTGCCGGCCACAAAACTTACCCCATAATCTGGATTTTTATAATTTAATACGTTGGCCGAATTCCTGTTGAAAGCTGCCGGGTAGCTTTTACCATCGGTTCGGTTACCTGCTGAAATTCCGTAACCAAAATACGGACCACCGCCAAAATGCACATTTGCGTCAGCACTAAGTTTAATCTTATAAAGAAAATTAACCGGGACCTGAATGTAATTAAGTACGGTTTTTGAATCAATATTTGAGAGCCCTTCTCCGTTTTGATTAACCGTTTGTATCGTTATTTTTTCGCCGAGGGTACTAAATAACAATCCAGGCTGGATAGAGAAATTCTGATAGCTGATATCAACAATACCACCAACATGAATGCCGGTTACATAGTCGCTTTTAAGGTCAACCTGAAAATTAGTTCTGGATTGGTTTGATAGGTTTAAGCCGGCTTTAATCCCGTAATTAATGGTTTGAGCATCAGTTACAAAATAGGTGAACACAAGGAGAAGGATAAGTGAGGTTTTTTTCATCAACAAAGTTTAAACGTGGAAATATAGGGTTTTTTGTTTGGAATATAGAAAATCCAAGGCAAGATAGCCCGCAACAATTCCCCCTTTAGGGGGTTAGGGGGCCTTCACCACCCTTTTCAACGTTAACAAATTTTGCCCGTTAATACTATACCCGGAGATATTATTCTGGTATAAATTAACGCGCTTATCGTAATACAACACTACCACCGGCGATTGCGCCATTACCAGGTTATCCATTTTCCGATAAAGTGAGTAGCGTTTTTCGTCGTTTACTTCGTGATAGGCCTGCTCAAATACTTTGTCGAATTGTTTATTGTTAAACCCGGTATAATTGGGGCCAAACGGTATTTTATTTTTTGAATAGAAAACGGACATATAGTTCTCGCCATCGGGGTAGTCGGCCAGCCACGAGCCGTAAAAAAAGTTTACGCCGTTTTTTGATACCAGCTCGCGCAGGCTGGCACCCTGGGTAATCTCCACACTGGTTCTAATGCCAACGCGTTCCAGCTGGCCTTGCACATATTCAATCAACCCGCGGTAGCCTACCGTAGTGTGCAGCACTATTTCGGGCAGGCCTTTGCAGTTGGGGTACCCAGCCTCTTTTAACAACTGTCGCGACTTTTCGGGGTTATAGTCATAGCCTTTAACCAGCTTATCATCATAGCCCGGCATACCCACGGGTATAAACCCTGAATTGCCCGGCGTCCCCATGCTATTGCGCAGGTATTTTATCATCTTTTGCCTGTCGATAGCGTAATTGATGGCCTGCCTTAGTTTTAATTTTTTAAGCGGCGACGATTTCACGATGGTCAGGCTGCTATCCACCAGCATGCCCAGGTAAATAGTATTGGTGAACGGCCCTGTGCTTAATGTAAATTTGCCTTTGTACTTCGTGGTTATTTGCCCTGCTTTTGTCAAAATATCATCGCGATAGCTGCCATCTATGTCATTTAAAAAATCAAGCTTTTTGCTGATAAACTCCATAAAGGCGGTTTGCTTATCTCCAATAAAAGTTGCGCGTATGGCGTCCAAATGGGGCAAGGGCGAGCCGTCTTTATCTTTTTCCCAATAATTTTCGTTTTTTAAAAGCACCATTACTTCGCCCTCTTTCCAGTATTTAAACCGGAACGGGCCGGTACCCACGGGGTGCTGGCGGAAGTCCTTGCCATAATGGTCAACCACCTCACGTGGCACCACGGAGCAATACTGCGCTGTAAGCAGGCTGAGCAATGGCGGGAAAGGTTGCCTGAGGCGTATTTGAAAAGTGCTGTCGTTAATAGCAATAAATGGCGTGTCACAAATCTTGTCGCTGAATATCCATGAACCGGACGAGGCAACTTTTGGGTCGATAAGGCGGTGGAAGCTGTAGACAAAATCCGCGGCTACCACTTTGCGGCCTTTTCCTCCGGCAAACAATGGGTCGTTATGGAAATGTACATCATTGCGTAAATGAAATGTGTAACGTAGTTCATCTGTCGAAATCTCCCAGCTTTTGGCAATACATGGCCGGGTTTTAAGGCTGTCGTCAATTTGAACCAGGCCATTGTAAACCTGGTTCACCATCCATATGGTGTTTTGATTACGGGCAAAAGCAGGGTCGAAGGAGCTTAGGCCTTCGTCCAGGTTGATGTTGAAGATTGTTTTTTTGGTGGATAATGGGCTTGGGGTGCAGGAAATGGTTAATAGTAGCAGTAATAATTTGAAGATGTGCTGATTTGAAGATTTGAAAATTAACTGCCTTATCATTTATAATAAAGCTACCCATTTTCAAATCATCTGATTGTCAAATCATCAAATTTAAAAATCCGACGACAATTATAAAATTGTTGTCATTGCTGAGGAACGATCCCAACAGCTGTGGGGACTACATAGGACAGTCTTGAACCTTTATTTATTAGAACCTTGTAGCCGCCTTTTGGTAACCACAAAGCTTTTACTCCGTTGATTAGCGCGCGTAGTCCGCCAGTTGGCAGATCGTTCCTCCTATGTTTACAGAAGAAAATAAAAGGAAGTATTATAGCAAAATTATTGGCTAATAATACATTCTTTACGGAGATCTTTCTGTAGTGAAAAGAGTGAGAGCACATCG
>JBDUDE010000961.1:0-10129 GCA_040003105.1 Mucilaginibacter sp.
ATGCCTGGTGCAAAATATCGGGTATGGTAACCGAGGCCGACTGGCAAAACTGGCAGCAAAACGACTTTACCGCCTATCTTGATGTGGTGTTTGAGGCCTTCGGTGCTAACCGGGTAATGTTTGGCTCTGATTGGCCGGTTTGCAATGTGGCCGGGGGGTATGATAAAATGATTTCGATAGTGAAAAATTATGTTTCCAAACTATCGGCAGACGAGCAGGCCCGCTTTTGGGGACTTAACGCAATTGAATTTTATAAACTTAATTAATGATAATGATGAAAAAGTCAGCTTTAATTGTTTTGATGGGTGCTTTTGTAGGTCTCTCCGCGGCAGCGCAGGAAAAGTTTAACGGCCTTGGTGTTAACATGGGTAACATTTACCGGATGTCGGATGCGAAAACCCGGTCTATCAGTCCTGAGAATTTTAATGGCGAAAAAGGCAAAGGCGGTATGGCTACCACCGGCACAGGCGGGGGGCCTTCGCGGGAGTTGGGCCAGGGCTGGAAGGTTAGTCCCAGTGTTGTAATAAAAAAACATACCACATACACCGTTGCCGAAATAAATGAGTCCGGTGCCATTCAGCATATCTGGATGACGCCTACCGGAAATTGGCGATATTCTATCATCCGTTTTTACTGGGATGATGAAACAACACCATCCGTTGAAGCGCCTGTCGGCGATTTTTTCTGCATGGGCTGGGGCAAATATGCGCCCGTAACATCGCTGGCTGTTGTGGTAAATCCCGGAAGCGGGCTAAACTGCTATTGGCCGATGCCATTCCGCAAAAAGTGCCGCATCACCATGGAAAATATTGCTGATGAAGATATGGTGCTTTATTACCAGGTAGATTATACCTTAACTGATGTGCCAAAGGATGCCGGATATTTTCATGCCCAATTCCGCAGGGTAAACCCGTTGCCGTTTAAACAGGACTTTACAATAGTTGAAGGCATTACAGGCAAGGGCCAGTATGTTGGCACTTACCTGGCTTATGGCTCGAACAAAAATGGCTGGTGGGGCGAAGGAGAGATTAAATTCTTTATGGATGGTGATACCAAATTCCCGACGATTGCCGGCACAGGTACTGAAGACTACTTTAACGGCGCCTATGATTTTGACAGCCAGCATAAACAAGCAAATGGCACTGAACGCAGCGAGTACACCGAGTTTAGCGGCCCATACACCGGCTTGCCCCAGGTATTGCGCGGCGACGGCCATTATGAAATAGCCCAGCGGTTTGGACTTTACCGCTGGCATATTGCCGACCCGGTACGTTTTGAAAAAGATTTGAAAGTTACCCTGCAGGATTTAGGCTGGCACCACGATGGCCGTTATATGCCCTTACAGGATGATTTGGCAACCGTAGCTTTCTGGTATCAAAGCGAACCGCACGGAGTATTCCCGGTGTTTCCGTCGAAGGATGTGTTGGATGTTAACTAAACCGCTGATTAGTTTGATTTCGTTGATTACGCTGATTAACGAAGGGGTGACCGTTAAAACTTACGAAGTTTCTTAAACTTCGTAAATTTTAACGTAAACATCCTGTAAATCCTTTGCATCCTTAAATCGTGTCTATATGCGTCTCTTCAGCGTTATTATCACGTTATCATATTTTTTATCGTGATAAACCTCTAACAGCAAACTGCGGTCATCCTGCGATTTAAAAAGGTTGTCAACTTCTTCCAGGCTCATGTTTGCAATCAGCTTAAAATTTATCGACACAATTTCATCGTCTTTTTCCAAACCAATCTTATCTGCTGCGGAGCCCGGCTCAACGCGGCTGATTATTATCCGCCTGAAGCCGTCGCCATCGGCATAATATTCAAGTCCACTCATATCCTGCTCAAAAGGCTCTCTAAAACCCGCTCCGGGTTTAAGGTACATTGCGCCGCCGGCATAGTCAAACACAACGGTGAACTTTTTAAGCAGGCCAATGCCCAGGTTGCCGTCGCGTTTTATACTGATGTATTTCCTTAACGAGTCATCCTGCGGGAAAGAAGAGATAATATCCTTTATTTTATATTTCCCCATCGCAATTTCGTTTACCCGGCTTATATACCCGTTTATCGGTCCGCTAAAACCAACCCCCAGGTTGGCGTGGATGCATTTTTTGGTTAGTTCGCCTTTTTCTGAAATATTCTCGAGCGATAAGGGGTGCCCGGCGCCGAGGTCGACGATCAATTTGCTGCGTTTAATGCCGCCGTTTGGCATCACAATATTTGTTTCAAAGTATGGCTTGTGGTCTTCTATTGTTATCGGTACCCGTTCGCCCTTTGCAAAGCGTTTAATGTCACTGGGCCGGTAAACAGTAAGGGTAGAGTCGCCAAAATTTACCTTTACTGCCAGGTTGTTGAAGAACTCGTAACCCAACAAACCATGTATAGGCATCCCGGCATAGTTTGACAGGCCGAATAGGTCCTTTTTTAATATGGCGGCGTTGACCCCATAGCTGGTGAGGCCGGGTATGCCAACATTTAAAACCGACGACGCATAAGCCTCGTACGATTCGTTTTCGCCAAAACCGCGGAGCTTTATAATACGCTTTGTCGATATATTAAGCGAATCAAGTAACTGCGGGTCGGTAATAATCATCAGCCCTACGCCCGTATCCATTACAAAATTAAAGGGCCCTTTGTTGTTAATCTGCAACTTGATAATTAACATGTTGCGTACCAGCCTGAACGGTATAGATACTTTATTGCGGTTGCTATTTAAATCGAACGACTGGGAGTAGGCTGTTGTGAAAATAAAGCAATTTAAATACAGCAGCCACATCATATACCGGTGTGTATTTTTACTAAACATAACAAAAAAATTAATATACGTTAAACACGGCCGGGTTTGGCGCCGGCTAATATAAAAGCAAAGCCGTCCAGGCCGGCCTTTTTATTAAATCATCTGTAAAATAGGCGCTTATAGGCGCTGGTTTTATAATTGGTGGAATTTCTATTAAATTTACGAATAAAAATATTACTATTCCAAAGTAAATATTTATGCCAATTGTGCCTGCTTATCAGAGCCGGGAGCCAAGAATAAGAAGTAAAGCCAATAGCCAGCTGTTTGGTGTCAGTACAGTTATAATCTTCCGGCGCTTATCTTCACCGGATGATTATCGCTTATTTCTTTTTGATTCTTAATTCTTAGCTCCCGAATCTGATTTATTGTATAAATTTATGCAGATATTGGTGCGAAAGCTATTCATGGGCTATACAAGTTTGTACAAGTTTGTACAAGCGTAAGTATTCAGCCGGATGTGATATTTTTGCTTTATTATACTGAATGTTAACCTATGCACAACGACGAGTTTTACATCGAGAAAGCCAAAAAGTTATTTGAAATAAATACCGGCTGGGGAGATAGTATCGATTGGACAAACCAGGATTTTGTGATATTGAGCGAAAAAATCCAAGAAAAAACCAACGTAGCTTTAAGCCATGTAACACTTAAACGCGTTTGGGGAAAAGTAAAATACGAAAGCCTGCCCAACACGCACACGCTCGATACGCTGGTGCAGTTTTTAGGGTATGAAAACTGGCGCAGCTTTAAATCGCAAAACGGGAACGGCGCCGCACATCCCCAAAACTTTACAAAAAGCCCTGCTATAGTCACTCCTGCAGCAGAAGAAAAAAATCCTGCAGGAAAAAAAAACTCCAACACGGTTAAATTTGCTTTATTTGGTTTGTGCGTTGTAGCCTTAATAGTATCGGTATTTTCTGTAAAGAAAAAGCCGCCTGTAATTAATACCCACGACTATAAATTCAGCAGTAAAACGGTAGTGGCTGCCGGCCTGCCAAATTCTGTAATATTTAATTATGATGCCACCAAATCGCCGTACGATTCGGTAGTGATTCAGCAATCGTGGGACAAACACCGGCAGGATAGGGTGTCAAAAAACGACCACCAGCATACCTCTATTTACTATTATCCCGATTACTATAAAGCGAGGCTTATTGTAGGTGGTAAATCGGTAAGCGTGCACAAATTATTGATAAGATCAAACGGCTGGCTGCCGATGGTAACGCAATCGCCGGTGCCGGTTTATTTTACAAAGGAAGAGGCTATCGTAAACGGTAAAATGACAATGCCTATTGAAAAGATCCAGGCAAAAAACGTAAAAATGCAACCCGTTCCGCTGGATATGTTGTATGGCAACGTTCGCGATTTTGGCGAGATTTACAGCGATAATTTCACTTTTGAAACATCGGTTAAGAACGATTATAGGGAAGGCGCTGCAATATGTCAGCTAAGCAAAATTTACATTCTGTGTGAGGGTACGGCCATTTATATCCCGCTGTGCAGCAAGGGCTGCATATCTTCGCTCGATTTGTTGTTTACCAACTATTATACATCAGGCAAGCAAAATGACCTGTCGGTATTTGGGGTTGATTTTAGCTCGTTCGTAAAAGTGAGGATTGAAACGGTTGACCGCAAGGCCAAAATATTTTTAAACGACAAACTGGTTTACAGCATAAACCAAGACATTGTTAAAGCAAAAATAATCGGGTTCGATTTTGCCTTCCAGGGCACAGGTTCGGTTGATTATGTAAAACTATCCAACGGCAAAGTAAATTACCAGGATGATTTTAATGATGCATCTGGGGGGAAGCTGACGCAAGAATCAAGAGCCAAGAGTCAAGAATCAAGATAAAAAACTCCTGGCATTTTTCCGTCTTGACTCTTGGTTCTTGGCTCTCTCTTTACTTACAAAGCTTCCGTTGCTCGTCTACCGCTTCTTTCGAGCCAAGCTCGATGGCCTTGTTTAAATCCTGGCAGCCGCTTTTATCGTTTTCCTGCAGTTTGGCAACGCCGCGGCTAAGCCATACATCGTAGTTGTTTGGGTTTAATTCAATAGCTCTCGAAAAGTCTTTCAGGCCGCCGTCATAGTCGCGCAAAAACATTTTGGCTTTTGCCCGCTGTACAAAGTTTATTTCATCTTTAGGGCTAAGCTTTATTGCCTGTTTAAAATCGGCATTCATGGCAACGGTATCCTTCATGTACGCTTCGGCCAAGCCGCGGTAGGCGTAAGTTTTAATGTTATCGGGGTTAATCAACAATACGCTGATGTAATCGTATGCTGCGCCTTCGTAATTCTTTTGAATCATTTTTAAATTACCACGATAGAAATAGGCATCATCGTTGTTTTGGTCCTTCTCAATTGCTTTGCTGATATCGGTAGCGGCACCTTCATAATCCTTTAGCATCAGTTTCAGGTTCGCCCTGCCGCTGTAGGCTTGCGATATGGAGTTCGAATCGACGGCGATAGCTCGATCAAAATCAATCAACGCACCCCTGGTATCGCCCATACCGGCCATTGCGGTGCCCCGCAGAACCAATATTTTACCATTTTTGGTGTAGGGGGTAACTACTTTGTTAATCAGGCTCAAAGCTTCGCTGTATTTGCGGTCGTCTATCAGTATTTTACCAAGCCGCATATAAGCTTGCTGGTTTTTAGGGTCGAGTTCAACCTGTTTTTTAAAGTCGGCTATGGCACCAGGTTTATCGCCCATGCGGCTTTTGGCAATGCCGCGGTTTAAATAAGCATCGGCATTGTTAGGTGCCATTGTAATGGCGGTTGTAAAATCGGCAATAGCGCCGGGATAGTCAACCAACAATGTTTTCATCTCGCCGCGGCCGAAATAGCCTTCGGTACTTTTCGGATTCAGGCGAATTGCCGAATCATAATCGGCTAACGCGCCGGTTGTATCCTGTAAGCCACGTTTTGCCTTTGCGCGGGTTATATACGCATAGCCGTCAGGGTTTTTAGCGTAGTTAACGGCGCTGTTTGCATCGTCAAGCGCGCCGTGGTAATCTCTTTGGTCTATTTTTAAATCGGCACGGTTCTGAAATGCTTCGGCCAAATGCGCATCAAGGGAAATAGCCTTGTCATAGTCGGCCATCGCTGCGTCTTTATCATCGCTTTTGCTTTCAGATATACCGCGGTATAAATACAGTTCCGGATTATTTGGGTCGAGCGCTATGGCCTTGGTAAAGTATTCAATGGCAGCTTTATTATCAGCGCTGTTGCTGATAGCTTTTGCCAGGTAATAGTATAGGTTATGCAGGCCAGGTTTCATGGCAATAGCCTTTTTATAATCCTCAATAGCGCCTTTATAATCGTGCAGGTTTGTTTTTACGTTGCCGCGATAAAAAATAGCTTCCGCATTGTTGGGATTCATTCGCAGCGTAGTAGTATAATCGGTAACCGCGCCGTTGTAATCTCCTATGGTTCCTTTTGAATTTGCGCGGTAGTAATAAACGTCGGCATTGTTTGGGTTAAGCCTTATAGCAACATCGTAATCCTGTATGGCGCCTTTGTTATCATTTATATTTGATTTGGCTACGCCACGGTATTCATACAACTCAGGGTTATTGGGTGCAAGCTCAATGGCGCGGCTAAAATCCTCAACCGCTCCTGTATAATCGGATGAATTTACTTTGGCATTGGCGCGGTAATGATAAATGTCCGAAGTGCGTAAACCAAGCTCGATGGCTTTGGTATAATCGTCGATAGCGCTTTTATATGCTTTAATATTGCTGTTTGCATTGGCGCGGTAATAAAACGCATTCGCGTTGCCCGGGTCAATCGTCACAACTTTTGAATAGTCGTTAACTGCCTCGTCATATTGGTTGCTGTTGCTGAACGCATTGCCGCGATATAAATAAGCTTTAACATTGTTGCTGTTAAGCTCAATAGCTTTGGTAAATTCAGGAATAGCAGCCTTAAAGTTTTTTTGTGCCGACAACTCATTTGCCATTTTCAGATGCTGATCTGAGGTTTGTGCAATGGCCAGGTAAGGTATAAATGAAATGATAACTAAAAGTCTTTTCATAATTGTGTTACATCAAATTGGCAATAAACAAGCCAAATGTTATTTATGATTTAAGCTGAATGATAAAACGTTTCCTTTATAAGCTATTTTAATGCCCACCTGATACTTAAATATCCGCAGAAATTAAACCTACAAGCAAAAATACAACCAAACGTGTAATTTTTTCCATTGAAATCGTCCGGGGATTTAATACGCAAATAGGCAACAAATGGTTATAGTTTTATAAATAGGGGATTAGTTGCTCACTTTGGGGATTTTAAATCCCTGCTTAATTTTAAATGATTTAGGTAGATTGGGGCTGATTTCCTAATTTACCCGCCGAAACCCAACGACTATGACCAAATATTTCGTAGACCCGGATATTGCAAAAGCGAAAACATTACACGCTGATTTTTACACAGATGCCGATGTGTTTGAACAGTGTAAGGAAAAAATATTTGCACCGTCGTGGCAATTTATCGGCAGCGAAGAATTGATAAAAGATGCAGGCGATGTGCGGCCTTTTACTTTATTAGAGGGGTATCTCAACGAACCACTACTGCTGACGAAGGACAAAAGCGGTGGGATTAATGTGCTGTCGAACGTTTGCACCCATAGGGGCAACCTGGTGGCTGATAAAGCCTGCAAAGTTAACAACCTGCGTTGCCGTTACCATGGGCGGATGTTTGGCCTTGATGGCAAGTTTACTTCGATGCCCGAATTTAGGGAGGTAGCGAACTTCCCGACTGCTGCTGATAACTTGCCAAAGCTGGATGTTTTTAAATGGGGTAACTGGCTGTTTACGTCGCTTGATAATAAATACCCTCACGACTTGTTTTTTCGGGATATGGCAGAGCGGGTGGCTTGGCTGCCGCTGGCCGATTTTAAATTTGAGCCGTCGTTATCGCGCGTATTTGAAGTAAAAGCCAACTGGGCGCTTTATTGCGAAAACTACCTGGAAGGCTTCCATATACCTTTCGTGCATGCCGGTTTAAATGCTGTTATTGATTTTGGTGAATATGCCACGGAGTTATTTTTTCCTTACTCAAGCCTTCAATTAGGATTGGCCAGAACCGGCGAAGATTGCTTTAATTTGCCCATATCATCCCCCGATTATGGTAAAAATGTCGCGGCATATTACTTCTGGGTGTTCCCTAATATGATGTTTAATTTTTACCCGTGGGGATTATCTGTCAACGTGGTTGAGCCGTTGTCGGTGGGAGAGTGCCGTGTAAAGTTTTTCTCGTACGTGTGGGATGCCTCAAAGCTTGGCAAAGGGGTCGGGGCGGGGCTGGATAAGGTAGAGCAGGAAGACGAGGAAATTGTAGAAAATGTTCAGCGGGGGATACGTTCACGGTTTTATCAGCATGGCCGTTATTCTGTGACCCGGGAGCAGGGGACACACCATTTTCACCGGATTTTGGCTGAGTTTATAAATAAATAATGCTTTTCCTTGTATTATTTGATAATATAGATTAGTCAATTCCTTTATAACAAATCCCGAATTTGCGTGTTGTAACACAGCATTGTAAACTCAATGTAATATTGAATAATAAAATTAGATGTTTAAACATCTATTATTTATCTTTGACCTATTAAAACAATCATTTAAAAATTAAAAGTCATGGCAACAATAACAAAATGGTCTATCGACCCAATGCACTCAGAAGTTCAGTTTAAGGTAAAGCACCTTGTTATATCAACAGTTAGTGGTTTCTTCAAAAGCTTTGAAGGCTCGTTGGAAACAGAAGGGGATGATTTCGAAAATGCAGATATCACTTTTGCATTGAATATCGACAGCATTGATACTAACCAGACACAAAGGGACGAGCACTTAAAATCAGCCGAATTTTTTGACGCGGCTCAATTTCCGCAGATAACATTCAAATCAACATCGTTTACAAAAACAGGCGACGACGAATATAAACTGGCTGGCGACCTTACCATTAAAGGCGTTACCAAGCCGGTTACATTGGCTGCAGAATTCGGTGGTTCTACCGACGACTTTTATGGCAACACCAAAGCAGGTTTTGAAGTAACCGGCAAAATTAACCGTAAAGAATTCGGTTTAACCTGGGATGGCGTTACCGAAGCAGGCTCGATTGTAGTGGGCGAGGACATTAAATTGCTGATCAACATCCAGTTTGCAAAACAGAAATAAGTTGTATTGAGTTGATTAGGTTGGATTAAGTTGAATGAGTTGATTTAGTTTGACCCTTATGAAAAAGCCATTTGTTAACGCTAATGGCTTTTTGCTTTTGGTAATAACTGAGGGTAGACTTTTAACCACAGAGTTCGCAGAGGAGGCACGGACAGCACAGAAAATGAAAAGCAGGCGGTAAGAAAATGAATTGTAAAGGCTCTGTGGCCTCTGCGTTTTTTCTCTGTGTCTTTGTGGTTAAAAATCACCTGCTGTTATATCTGCGCTATTATTTATTAATGATTACCTTAGTGACACAATATCAAGTTGATGAAATACACCTTTTTAATCTTACTATCGTTAATGTTTTTTGGGTGCAAGCAACAGGCGGCAAAAAAAGACCCACCAAAGATTCTTGCTGGTGCAATTGACAGTAACTATATAAAATACGAGCACAAACTTGACAGCATCGGTAAGGACAGCATCAATATAAGCGCCGACGCGGAAATACCAATTTTTTATAAGACGACAGAGTTGAAAGAGATTATCAGGCATCGCCCGGAACTTATCAGCGAATATACAAATGACCCGGAGATTGAATATGCTAAAGGTAAGCTAAGTGCCGACGAGCTTGATGATCAGCATGGCCCTGATTATTCGTTCAGCAGCGAGGTGGGGCAGGATGGTTATTATAGTGTATACGCCTACTTTTTGCGATTAAGAAACGGCGATAAACCATTTGCTACACAGCGGGCTAAGCTGATAAAGCTTTATGGCGATATCAATTCAATATTTGAAAAGCTAATGGGCGGCGGCACATATTTTGGTCACCAGGAAACCCGGATATTGGGTGATGCGGAATACGCGGTATCGTTATATCCGAAAAATAAAGATGATTACTACGTAAAAACGTATAATATCGCAGCGCAAAAACAGCTTTATATAAAAGCTTTACAACAGCGTATTGACGATGAGCTGGCTGCAAACAGTGAATTGTCAGGAAAAGACAGGATTGCCACAAAAGCCGAGCTATACAAAACAGTAAGTAATATTGATGGTTTAATAACTGAATACTTTTATTTAAAGATGGCGCAGCAGTTTCAGTATACGAAGTATTAAGCGCTGGCAACATCTTAAAAGACTTACGTTGAAAAATCCGAAATGGAAAATCCGAATTCCGAA
>JBDUDE010000737.1:0-10102 GCA_040003105.1 Mucilaginibacter sp.
AAGTCCGAAAGACGAAAAAAAGAAAAAATTAGAAAAACAAAATAAATCCGAAATCGAAAACCGTCCCGATAGCTATCGGGATCCGAAATAGAACAGAATCATGGGAAAAACTACAAAATATATTCTGATAACATTAGGCGCTGTTATTGTGCTGCTGATAGTGTTAAAGGCAACCGGGATTATAGGCAAGCCTAAGAAAACGCAGGTGGCTACCGAGAAAGCGGCTAACCGCAATGTCAGCGAGTCGGTATCGGCAAGCGGGAAGATCAAGCCGCACGTTGAGGTTAAAATCAGTCCCGAAGTTTCGGGTGAGGTTGTTGAGTTGCCGATAAAAGAAGGCGACGTGGTTAAAAAAGGGCAGCTGCTCTGTAAAATCAGGCCCGACATTTTGAAATCAGGCTATGATCGTGCTGTAGCATCATACAACACCCAAAAAGCAAGTGTTGGCAACTCGAGCCAAATGCTTAGGCAAGCCCAGGCTACGTTTGATAACCAGGCCGCCATTTACAAGCGAGACCAGGCTTTATATAACAATAAAGTATTAACAGCCGCCGAGTTTGACGCCGCCAAAGCAAGCTACGAAGGTGCACAAGCTGCACTTGAAGCTGCCAAACAAAATGTAATTGGTTCTACTTATGGCCTTGCACAATCAAATGCATCGGTTAAAGAAGCCCAGGATAACCTGGCCAAAACAACCATTTATTCGCCGGTTGATGGTGTGGTTTCGAAATTATCAATTCAGCTTGGCGAACGCGTTTTGGGTACCCAGCAATTTGCCGGTACCGAGATAATGACCATATCAGACCTCAGCCAACTTGATGTAAACGTAGATGTAAACGAGAACGACATTAACCGGATAAAGCTTGGCGATTCGTCGAAAATTGAGGTGGATGCTTTTTATGGTAAAACATTTGGCGGCAAAGTAATTGAAATAGGCAGCGCCGCCAATGTGGTAGGTACCAATGCCGACCAGGTTACCAACTTTACGGTTAAAGTTAGGATTAGCCCTGACTCGTACAAAGCGCTGCTGGTAAAAACAGCGGCCAACCAGGTACCTTTCCGCCCGGGACTGACAGCTACTGTTGACATTAATACCAACCATACTTATGCACTATCGGTACCTATTCAGTCGGTAACTACACGCCAGGTAAAAAAGGACAGCACGGGTGTAAAAAAGGATGAAGATAAATCAAAACCGGCTATAGTTGAGCCCGCAAAAGAGTACGTATTTGTTTATGGTGCCGGAAAAGTAAAACAGGTGCAGGTGACAACCGGCATACAGGACGATACTTATATCCAGGTACTATCGGGCTTAAAAGCAGGCGATGAGGTTGTATCAGCGCCATTTGCAACCATATCAAAAGACTTGAAAGATAAAATGGAAGTTGAAAAGGTAGATAAGAGCAAGCTTTTTGTACCGGCTTCGAATTAGTAGCAGTTGTTAGTGGCAGTAGCAATAAGGAGTGTAAACCAATACCCGTGTCATAGTGCGGTTTTACGCCGCTGTTCACAGTGACAGTGTGTACAGCGTGAAACAGTTAAAAAGCTTGTTTCTGCGTTAATAACGCATTTTTCACCTCATCTGCTACCCTGAAAAATACAAAAAGTACTGACAGATTAGTGTCAGTACTTTTCGTGCAAAATGCTTTATTCCCGCTTTTCCAAATCTGTCAAGTCAAGCAACCATACCTATTACCGCCCAAAAGCATTGTAATATTCCTGCGCATTTTTTTCGTATGGCTTCATCAGTTCAAGGTTTTTCTTTTCGACAGGTGTAAGCTGGGCGGTTACATCGGTACTTAAGGGTATATACCACGATTGCGCACTAAAAAACAGGTTTAATAATGGCTTTTTAAAAGTATAACCGTGACGTGCGAATATCGAGTTTCTAAGCACCAGCAAATCTGCTTTTTTTAAATTCACCAGGTCATCTTTCACCAGTACATTCACCGACGCGTTAAGCTTATCTAATCCTTCGGATGTAGTAGCATAGCGTTCCCCGTCGTATACGTCTCCATTTTCTAATTTCTCTTTGGTCTTTTTCCCTTTTCCAAAGTCCACATACGTAGCTTCCGATACTTTCCGCATAGCATTATAGTTGAACTGCTTTTTTGTTAATTCAAAAACCACCCTGTCGGTATCCGCCTTTTCGCTCCAGTTGCCTTTTAACAAACTGTCGCCTTCGGCAATGCTGAAACTGTAGGTGCCATGGGTTTTGGCCTTATCGCTCTCTTTAAATTTAAACTGGTAGCGGTTTCCTGTCTTTTCCATATTGCAGCTAAAAAAATCCACTTTTCCGCCCATTACAATGTGGCCCTTTACAGCCCGTTCCTTTATCTCATCTATCGAAATGTTTATTTTATCGTATCCATATAAGTCGCCGTCACCCATTACCGTGTCGGCCCCATTTACCTCGGGACCAAAATCGCCTACCCAATAACCGTTAAGGTCTTTTACATCTTTTACAATAAGGTTGGCGGTCGCTACAGGCACCGGTACTTTTGAATGTCCAGTAGCAGGGCTCGAGCTGTGGTCGTCGCCTTTGTTTTTTATCATACTATCGCCGCCGCAGCTTTGCAGAAAAATAATTGCAAGTAAGGAACAGGTAAGTGCCGAAAATTTCATGTTTATAATTTTGATTAAATATACATTTTCAGGAATAAAATGCAATTGTAAAACACATCACGAAACCATTTCATCTCACACAAAAAATCCAAACTATTACATAGCTTTGTTCCTTTCTATAAAACCTGGCGTTTTAGTTGACCGTTTCCTGGTGCCCTTGAGCAGTTAAATGCTTCAAATCATCGCCACTGCATACTGCCAACCGCAAACAGAAAACTGCCACCTGGAAAACCTATGGATAAAACAAAAAAAATAGCCGTTATAGGCGGCGGCAGCTGGGCTACGGCCAACATTAAAATACTTACGGATAACGATACCCCAAAAGAAATTTTTTGGTGGATGCGGAATGAGACAGCCGTGGAGCATATCCAGAAGTTTAAACATAATCCCAACTATATCAGTTCGGTTGAAATCAGCGTGCCAGCCCAAAACATCTCAACAGATTTAAAAGCTACTATCCGCAATGCTGAATTTGTTTTACTGAATGTGCCCGCGGCTTTCCTGAAAGAGGCGCTTGCAAGTATCACTCCTGCCGACCTTGCCGGTAAAAAAATAATATCAGCGATAAAAGGTATTGTACCCGATGAAAACCAGATAATAGGCGAATTTTTAAACCAGCATTATAATATCCCGTTCAGCCATTTCATAGTAATTAGCGGGCCGTGCCATGCCGAAGAAGTTGCGCTCGAAAAGCTGTCGTACCTAACCATAGCATCGCGCGATAATGAGCTTGCGGCCGAGTTTGCCGGCATGTTTAGCACCCGGTATATTAAAACAATTGTTTCTGATGATATTTACGGTACCGAATACGGCGCCGTATTAAAAAATATATTCGCTATTGCCAGCGGCATTTGCCATGGCGTAGGCTATGGCGATAACTTCCAGGCAGTGCTAATTGCAAACGCAATTCGCGAGTTAAAACGTTTTGTCGACGTCGTGCACCCTATCAGCCGCGATATAATGGAATCGGCCTACCTGGGCGATTTACTGGTTACAGCTTATTCGCAATTTAGCCGAAACCGCACCTTTGGCAACATGATAGGCAAAGGCTACACGGTAAAATCGGCACAGCTGGAAATGAATATGATTGCTGAGGGGTATTATGCAGTAAATTGCCTACACCAGGTAAACAAACAGTACAAAGTAAGCATGCCCATTTGTAACGCAGTTTATGCTATTTTATACGAGAAAAGGCCGCCCGCGCTGGAAATGAAACATTTGGCAGAACATTTGAGTTAGTGTGTTAGACCGAAAGTCAGTAAAGTCCGAAAGTCCGGAAGAAGCTGCGCCTGAAGGTTCAACAACAATTATTTAAGTTAACTCAAATACTACCATGAAAAATTTATTTAAAATAGCTTTAGTAGCTACAGGTATTTTTTCGTTTGCTGCAAGCAATGCGCAAACCCACAAAGATTCCACCGTTGGCCAAAAAATCGATAAGACGGCGACAAAAGTTGGCCATAAAACCTCACAAATTGCTGCAACCGGCGTCGCCGCAGTGGTTGATAAAAAATATGAAGGCAAATGCGGCCCTAACGGGCAAACCATTTACATTAATAAACATTCGCATTACTATTACATCAGCAAAAAGGGACACAGGATTTATCTGAAAAAATCGCAATTGATGGATAAACCTGAAGATTAAATTTCGTACATTTAAACAGTGCCGGCGTTAGTCCGGCACTGCTTTACTGTTATGAAAAAGTTCGCGTTAATATTTATTTACCCCGCTTGTGTCATAGTGTTGCTTGGAGTAGCCTGTACCTCAAATACACCCAATGCCAAACTCAAAGGCAGCTGGAAATCAAAAGACGGTACCACCAAACTTAAAATAACCGACAAGGGTTTTACCATGGATGATGGCGAAGCCATAGCTGAAGACTATTTTGTAAAAGGCGACACCATTTTCACCTCGTTTGAAGGCAATAAACCCTATACCGCGTTCCTGATCCAAAAACTGGATGACCATAATCTTAAATTGATGGGGCCCGATTCTGTTGCGGTGGAGTATAGCAGGTAGTTGATAGTTCATACCTGAAACCGTTTCTTCAGGTAGCCAGTGAACTTCTTCGCTCGCAATGACAAAAGGGGGATTACACAACCTTGTTATTCACCACCCCAATAATCTCTTCTTCCAATTTGATTGCATTCCGTTCAATTTCATTGCCCGCTGCAAGTATATCATTCACAAATATCTTATCCTTATACCCCGATGCATTTATCTTCACATTCATAAATGCGCCGATAACTGCGCTACGGGCACAAAGGGCCGCAACGCCGGCATCGGTTACCGAATTCGGGTTGCCGGTTTCGGCCATGGCTTTGATAACGGTTAAGCTTCCATACGCAGCCTGCATTACTTTAAAAGGTATTTCGATGGCGTAGCGGGTGGCATCCTGTATGGCTTTATCGCGGGCAGCTTTCTCTTCATCATTTCCTTTGGGCAAACCGAACGCCTCCATTATTTTGTTGAAGGCTGCGGTATCTTCGTCAACCAGACGCATCAGGTCATCTTTGTATTGTTGCCCTTTTTCGGCCCAGTTGCTGAACTCTTCCCAGCGGTCGTCCCAGCCTTTTTTGTGCGATGAAAGGTTGGCCACCATAGTTGCCAATGCGGCCCCCAATGCGCCCATATACGCAGAGATAGAACCCCCACCCGGTGCAGGGCTTTCGCTCGCTGTTTCATCGGCAAAGTCAATTAAGGTCATTGAGGCCAGCTTGGATGATGCCTTATCTTTCAGCAAATATTCAATTATTCTTTCCTCCGGGATGAATGGCGATAATTCCGACAATCCCATCGATTTAATGGCAATTTTTACCAGCTCTTTTTCACTCACGCCAACCGAACGCTGTTGTTTTAGCAGGAAATATTTACCCGCGTCAAGCATAGCTTTTAGGGGCACCAGGCCCACCAATTCGCTGCCGGTTACACGCACGCCACGCTCTGCAGCTTTGGTGCAAACCTCGTCGAAAGCTTTGTGTAGCGGCGTAACCCCGATATTGGTAAGGTTCATAGAAATTTGCGCGATGCCATATTCCTCGATATACCAGCCAATAGCCTTTACGGATTTTAACGAACCGGGGATTGATTTTGGCTTGCCATTTTCGTCGTTAATTATTTTGCCGTTTACCGGATCGCCCTCGCGCATTACGCGACCAGCCTCGCGCACATCAAAAGCGATGGAATTTGCCCTGCGGGTGCTGGTGGTATTCAGGTTTACGTTGTAGGCAATCAAAAAATCGCGCGCGCCGATAACCGTTGCCCCGCGTTTGGCATCAAACTCCTGCGGACCGAAATCCGGTTTCCATTCGGGCAATTTTATCTTCTTAAAAAAGCCTTCGTACTCGCCTGCGCGGATTACCGACAGGTTGTTGCGCTTCTTATCAGTCTGAGCGTGTTCGTATAAATAGGCAGGGATGCCTAACTCTTCACCAACACGTTTGGCTAATTGTTTTGCATACTCAGCAGTTTCTTCCATGCTGATATTGGCAATCGGTATCAGCGGACAAACATCCGTAGCGCCCATGCGCGGGTGCTCGCCTTTATGCTTGCTCATATCAATCAGTTCGCCAGCCTTTTTAATCGCCAAAAAAGCAGCTTCGATAACCGGGCCCGGTTCACCAACGAAAGTTACCACGGTGCGGTTAGTAGCCTTGCCTGGGTCGACGTTTAACAGCCGCACACCTTCAACAGATTCCACTTCGTCAGTAATCTGTTTGATGATATCAAGGGTTACACCTTCAGAGAAATTTGGAACGCATTCAATGAGCTTCATAGAGGTTAGAGATTAGAGGTCAGAGATTAGTTTTTATATTTTAATTAATATTTCGGAATCAGTTTCATCATTTTTATCTGCTCACATCCACGATTCTTCCCGATACAAAATCAACGCAATCATTTAATCAAATTCATCAGCGGTTTTAGTTTGCCTTGCTGATACAATATTTCCCGGTAATCATTAGCCGGGTATACCTGCATATCCGCCCGCATGCCAGTGGCCAAAGTTCCCCGGTCAGTTAAATTTAAGGCTTTTGCTGCGCGATAAGTTAAACCAGCAAATACTTCGGCGGTGTTTAACTTTTCTGCAGCACTCATTACGGCAGCTTGCATCAGCAAATCGCCCATCGGGGCCGAACCAGGGTTCCAGTCGCTCGCTATGGCAAGGCAGGCGCCGGCATCCAGCAATTTACGTGCGGGTGCATACTGCATGCCTAAACCAAGGGATGCACCAGGTAACGTTACCGCTACCGTGTTTGATGCGGCTAATAGTTTTATTTCATTATCACCGCTGGCTTCCAGGTGATCTGCGGAAACTGCGCCGGTTTCCACCGCAACCCTGCTGCCAGTTGTTGTAAACTGGTCGGCATGCACGGTAATATCAAAGCCCATTTGTTTGGCTTTGTTTAGGTAGATGGTTGCATTATCAGCGTTAAAAGCGCTTTCTTCAATAAAAATATCAATGCGCTTCGCCAGGTTTTCCTGTTTGATAACCGGCAGTAAATCATTTAATATGTGCTCCAAATATTCGGTTTGGCTGCCGGCAAAATCTTTGGGGACCATATGTGCCGCCAGACAGGTGGCGACAATGCTTGCTTTAGTTTGGGTTGATGCCGCTTTGATAGCCCGCAGCTGTTTTAGTTCCTGCTCAACAGATAAGCCATACCCGCTTTTAACCTCGATGGTTGTAACCCCTTCGGCTATTTGGCGTTCAATTCTTTTTAATAGCAGCTCTGTTAAAGTAGCCTCGTCAGCTGCGCGTGTTTGTGTTACCGAATCCCAAATGCCCCCGCCTGCTTTGGCAATTTCCAGGTAGGTTTTGCCCTGTATGCGCAGGGCGTAGTCTTTTGCGCGGCTGCCGGCAAAGCAAATGTGGGTGTGGCAATCAATAAAGCTGGGTAATAATACGGCATCGGTCTCAATTTCGTTTATTTGTGCCGATGGATTTTGTTTTCTTAATAATTCAAAATCTCCAACGGATAAGATTAATCCATTCTCAACCAATATTCCTCCGTTGGGAATTATCTGCAATTGGCTGTCATCTAATGCGCCTTTTAACGACATGCCGGTGAGAGGAAGAATTTGCGTGAATGGGCCGATTAATTGCATAATTTCTATCTAATCTTTATAACAAACATTGTCATTGCGAGCGAGGAACGAGCGCGGCAACCTCTTCGTAAGCTTGGCGACGAGATTGCTTCGTACCTCGCAATGACAAAGTTTAAATTTTCTTTTTCATCTTTTCGGGCTTTACTGACTTTTCCGACTTTTCGGACTTCTTCACCACACCTTCAAATCAAACCTTTCCGCCCATTCTTCTGCCTTATCATATCCCGCATCTGCATGGCGAAAAATACCCATCGCCGGGTCATTATACAACACGCGGCTTAAACAGGTTGCTGCCCGGTCGGTGCCATCGGCCAAAACTACCATGCCCGCGTGCTGCGAATATCCCATGCCCACGCCACCACCATGGTGGAATGATACCCAGGTTGCACCCCCGGCTGTGTTGGCCATCAGGTTTAACAGCGGCCAGTCCGATACGGCATCGGAGCCGTCTTTCATCGATTCTGTTTCGCGGTTTGGAGATGCCACCGAGCCGCAGTCCAGATGGTCGCGGCCGATAACTATGGGGCCTTTTACTTTGCCGGTTTTTACCAGTTCGTTAAATAATAGCCCGGCTTTTTCCCTGTCGCCCATGCCCAGCCAGCAAATACGTGCGGGCAGGCCCTGGAACGAGATTTTTTCCTTTGCATTGGTCAGCCATTTTGCCAGCGGCTTATCATCCGGGAAAAGCTCCATCAGCGCCCGGTCGGTAGTAAAAATATCCTCCGGATCGCCGGATAGCGCTACCCACCTGAACGGCCCTTTGCCCTCGCAAAACAGCGGACGGATATATGCCGGGGTAAAGCCCGGGAAATTAAAGGCATCGCCTTCGCCGCCCTGGCGTGCAAACTCGCGCAGGTTATTGCCATAATCAAAGGTGATGGCGCCCTTTTTCTGTAACTGCAGCATGAGGCCTACATGGCGGGCCATGCTGGCTAATGATAAGCGTTTATATTCTACGGGGTCGGTTTTACGTAAAACCGATGCCAGTGTTACGGAAAGTCCGTTGGGTATATAGCCATTCAATGGGTCGTGTGCCGATGTTTGATCGGTAAGCATATCGGGGATAAAATTATCCTTCAACAAATGTCCCAGCATATCACCGGCATCACTAACCAGACCTACCGAGAGCGTTTCGCCTTTTGCCATGGCATCTTTTACCCAGGTAATTGCTTCCTCATAGCTATGCGTCATCTTATCGATATACTGGCCGTCCAGGCGTTTTTGTATGCGGGTTTCATCCACATCTGCACCTAAAAAAACAGCTCCGGCCATGGTTGCTGCCAATGGTTGAGCACCGCCCATGCCGCCGATACCGGCGCTCACGATCAGCTTGCCGGTTAAATCGTTGTTGAAATGCTGGCGACCGGCCTCTACAAAGGTCTCGTAAGTGCCTTGCAAAATGCCTTGTGTGCCGATGTATATCCAGCTGCCGGCAGTCATCTGCCCGTACATCATCAAACCTTTCGAGCGCAATTCGTTAAAATGCTCCCAATTTGCCCAGGCGGGTACCAAATTGCTGTTGGCAATCAATACACGGGGCGCTTCCGGGTGACTACGGATTATCCCCACCGGCTTGCCGGACTGCACCAGCAACGAATGATGTTCATCCAATTCAAGCAGCAGCTCGATAATTTTCCGAAGCGCTTCCGGGTTGCGGGCTGCCTGGCCTATGCCGCCGTAAACCACCAATTCCTCCGGGTTTTCGGCAACCTGCCCGTCCAGATTGTTGAGCAGCATGCGTAATGGTGCTTCCGTTTGCCAGCTTTTGGCATGCAACTGCATGCCACGCGGTGCTTTGTACACCGGGTGGCTGGCGTAGGTTTTAATAAATTCCGAATTCGTCATCGTTCCAGTTTATATTATTAGCTGTAGCTGTATTGTTAATTGTGGTTAGGAATGCTCCCTTGGTCACCAATTGGTGCAGCGCATTTATATCGTCTGCAAAAATACGGTCATCACCGATATGAGGTACGTTTTCACGCACCAATGCGTGGCAAGCTTCTACAACCGGGGTTGATTTTAATGGTCGCCTGAAATCCATAGCCTGCGCGGCATAAAGCAGTTCGATGGCTTGTATGTATTCCAAATTATCAATAACCTGGTGCAACTTGCGGCTGCTGATTGAACCCATGGAAACATGGTCCTCCTGCCCAAGCGAGGTCGGTACACTATCCGCACTTGCCGGGAAACAAAGTGTTTTATTTTCGGTAACTAAAGCTGCTGTGGTGTACTGCGGTATCATGAGGCCAGAGTTTAAGCCGGCATTGTTAGTTAATAATTTGGGCAATCCGTACCGCCCTTCGCTCATCAAATAACAGCGGCGGTCGGCAATATTGCCAAGCTCTGCCGCCGCGACAGTGGCGTAATCTA
>JBDUDE010000155.1:0-3004 GCA_040003105.1 Mucilaginibacter sp.
GGAGTACCTAAATTAGGTACAACTAATACACGATATTGGTCTATGTAAACTTTTACCTGGTTCTTTTTAAAAGCAATAGCTACATGGTGCCATTTATTGACAAAATTCTCTCCGCCTAAGGCAGCAGGATAAGTACCCGCTAGTTCAACGCCGGTTTCATTGGCGGCCTGTGCGTCATTGTTTCCTATAGTGATAACACCGAAGTTACCTGATGCAGCTGTTGCGTTGGCAGTGGTGTTATACAGGTAAATCTTTGGCGGATAGCCCCCATTACTGTAGGTATCAAATTCAAGGGTCGATGGGTCGCCTAAGTATGACGCCGATTTAATCCGCGGGCTAACGTGGGCATAATTGCCATCGGTTAGTAAAAGCGCTTTGCGGCCGGCGATGGTATTTATTACTCCCTGCCCTGCACCTAAATTCCAATGCGCTGGAAACTCACCATTGTCGTCATCAGTAAAGCTGTCTTCAAAAATAATCTTATCGCCTGGTACAAAGTCGTAGTTATTGTATGCGCTTATCGGCCCTTGCTGGCTACCAGTTCCCTGCATCGACTGATTGTTTTGCACAGGCTGGGTTGGTGGCGGCAGGGCCTGCGGAGCGTTTGTTGTTGCGGCAGGTGCAGGGTCGGCTTTTTTCTTCTTTTTAAACAAGCCTTTTATCGCACTCGAGGCTTTGCTTACGCCATTATCAATGGCGCTGGTTTCAGTATTGTTTACTTCGCTGGTGCCGGCTTCCTTGGCTATTTCGCCAGGTTTTAGTATCTGGGCATTGCTAAGCTGGGTTAGCGAACCCAGGGCGATTGTGGCAATTAAGATTTTAAAATACTTCATGATATTGTTTTTTTTGTTAGGGTGAACAATTTTTTAATACTTATTACAATCCAAAAGTATTTTGTTGAAAGCCAATGCTATACTCCCTAAAAAGGGAGTTTTTTTTAGGGAAAATAAATCTCACTTTTACATTGTTGCTTATATATAATATGTACTAATAAATGAGATACCTTTTACTCCTTGCACTTTGCCTGTTCCTTTTGCCATTTAAAAGCATGGCCCAGGATGATAATGCGAGAGAGCGTGCGAAATTTTTTACTGCTGTTAAAAACTCAAAGAACGACAGCACAAGGATGATGAACCTGATTGGCCTGGGATATAATGTATACGCCGGCAGCAAGCCCGATTCGGCCATTTATTATTATGATATGGCCTACGCCATTGCCAAACGCATTAACAATAAGTTTGGCATGTTGCGATACTATGCCTGTTACGGCGATATCCTGAGTGCAAGGGCAAAGAATTACGAAGCAATTACTATGGCGTTAAAGGCGGTGGCTATAGCCGAAGCCAGTAACAACGACCATTATAAAGGCGCTGCTTATAACAATATTGCAGGCTGTTATACCGATGCCTCTGATATTGAAAAGGCTTATGCTTATTACCTCAAGGCTATAGCTGCTTACGAAAAATTCGACGATAAAAAGCACTTGGCGGCTGTGTATGCTAATGTGCTGGGTATATTTTCTTCTATAGGTCATTCGCCCGAAAAAGCCTTACAATATGGTTTAAAATCTATTGAAGTGAGCCGGTCTGTTAAGGACGAAAATGTGCTGGCCGAGGCGCTGTTAAACACCAGCAGCGTTTATATAAACCTGGGTAAACTGAACAAAGCCCTTGCATTGCTCACCGAAGCCAAAGCCATAAGCGAAAAAAAGAACGACCAAACCGCCCTGCTAACTGAACTGGCAGGTTTTAATAAAATTTTTGTATTGCAGGGACGGTATGACGAGCTTAAAAAATATACCGACCGGATTGTAGCATTGAGTAAGGCGACAGGTAACGACAGGACGATGGCCGATGCCGAATATTACCTGGGCCTGTATGCCTTTAACAATAAAGATTACCCCGCAGCAGCCGGGCATCTAAAAAAATCGATATTAATTGCAAGGGAAGTTAAAGCCATCTCGGTGGAGGAAGAGGCCTACAGTGCGCTCGGCGATACTGAGTTGCTGATGGGCAATTTCGCCGCGTATCACAACAGCCGTAACCTGGAAGATTCCATTCGTGCCAAGCTTCATGCCGACCAGATTTTGATTAACACCCAGGAGCTTGAAACTAAATACAACGTAGCAAAAAAAGAGGTTGAGATAAGCAATCTTAATAAAGAGCGACAAATACAGGCGCTCACTTTACAAAAGCGCACCACTTATGTCGTGATTTTAACATGCGCATTGGCGGTGTTGCTTGTATTAAGCTGGCTTATCCGCAACAACAGTATCCGCAAAGAAAAACTGCTGATAAACGAGCGGGAACTGAAGGAGCAGCAAATACAGATCTTAGAAAAAGAAAGAGAATTACTTTCAACACAAGCACTGATGGAGGGGCAGGAGGCTGAACGGAGCCGTCTTGCCAAAGACCTTCACGATGGCCTGGGCGGAATATTAACGGGTACTAAATATTCTTTAAGCAGTATGAAACAAAACATGATAATTAGTGCAGAAAATGCTGCCGCTTTCGAAAAAACAATGAACATGCTGGACCAGTCGATATCCGAGCTACGGCGTGTGGCACATAACATGATGCCCGAAAGTTTGCTTAAATTAAGCCTTAATGATGCTATAGATGATTATTGCCATCAAATTACCAACAGCGGGGCGCTTAAGGTTACCTATCAAAGTTTTGAAATTGATAAATTGACGGCAAACGAGGCCGTAAAAATTGCGGTGTACCGGATTGTGCAGGAATTGATAAACAACGTTGTAAAACATGCCGCGGCAAAAAGCGCTATAGTACAGATAACGCTTAAAGAGGATATATTGGGCATTGCGGTTGAAGATGACGGGAAAGGCTTCGAGTTGGCCAACTTGTCGTTTGCCGAAGGGATGGGTTATAAGAATTTAAAAAGCCGCGTGGATTTTTTGAAGGGGAATATTGATGTAAAATCCGAAAGGGGCAAAGGCACTTCAGTATTAATTCAATTACCGGTTTAATATGATAAAGATTATACA
>JBDUDE010000617.1:0-2999 GCA_040003105.1 Mucilaginibacter sp.
CTATTTTTCAAGCACAAAGAGGGAAGAAAAATTCACTTTCTCTTCCCTCTTCTGTTATCTTTCAGCAACTATCAGCCCACAAAACAATAGCTGCACTTATGCTCCTGCGCGCGGCCAACTGCCCATACGCCTGATGGCACCACCATTACGCCCGGCAGCAGGGCTTTTAGCCATTCGCTTTTTACTTCGGCGGGGTCAAGATTCATTTTTTGGGCCATTACGGCGGTCATTACAGTTACGGCAACGTCGCACACGCAAAACATTACGCCATCGGCCTGCAACTGGTTTATGCCGATTTCAACTTCACCTATTCCGGGTATTTTAAAGTCGCCTTTTGCGGGCTGCCAGTATGGGTTACGCTGGGCGATAGCGTTAGTGGTGGGGTCGTCTATTTTAAACGCTGTGCCGAGGTTGTATTTTTTCCAGATGCTGCTGTCAAAAGCAAAAGGGATGGCGTTATGCCGCAATACTACCACTACGCCACAGTCGGACGCCGGGGTGCCGGTTTTGGCATTGGTTATTAAAAACACGCGGGGCCAGGCAAAGGGCATCATGCCTTCGGGGTGGGTGGCATCGTACACAATACGGTGTGTGCCTTTTACATTGTTAAACCAGTCGTCGGCAGTTTGTGCGCCGGTGCGGTTGCCAGCGGGTGGCGCCGGTGTTTCGGCATTTAAGCCGAGCGGTAGAACGGATGCCATGCCCAGCGCAGCGGCGCCGGCGGCAAGTGTGCCGATGAAACCACGGCGGGGCGTTGTTTGTTTGTTGTTGTTTTCCATTTTTGTGAGGTTTTTTAGATAAATAATTGGTTATGTTAAAGTTAATTAACCGGGCTATAATTTACAATACGTATGTTAAGCACAAAAAGCTGCCCGGTATATAAAATTATGTAAAAAATAAATAGCTTTTATTGTGATAGCCGTTTCTTAAGTTTAAACACTTCCTGGCGGGAGCTTCCAAAAAACCGGCACGTCAGGAAGGAAAGGGCTAATCTCCCTAACCGGCGTATTCATAGCTTTTAGCTGCTTAACCCGAACTCAGGCTATGTTAGCAAAAAAAGGCCGCCCGGGATACCCGGAACGGCCATTATCAATCAACTGTACTTAATTAGGGTTTAACTTGCAGCCCTGTTCAGGCTGATGATGTTATTATTATAGTTATCCAGGTAACCGCGGGGCGAGTTGCCGATAACGTATTTAAACACCCGGTTAAAATTGGTTATACTCTGGAAACCGCATTTATAGGCCACAGCGTTTATGCTCTCAAACTTATGGGCGATGAGTTTTTTGCAGGCTTCGTTTATCCTCACCTGGTTTAAAAACGAAACAAAGGTGTGGCCCGTGTGCTTTTTAAAATACCGGCAAAACGATTCGGGCGTCATATATGCTACGCGGGCCACATCCTCTAGGGTGATGGGCTCGCTGTAGTGCTGCATAATGTAATTGTAGATATTGCTTATCCGGATGCCCTCGTTTTCGGTTATTCCGGGCAGGTTGCCGTAGGTTGATATGGGCTGTAATTTACTCTTTATCCCGGTTAGGCATTTTAGCAGGTACAGGAAATGTATCATCTGGTCGCTGCCGGATCCTTTATTTAGTGTACTCATAATCTGCGATACCTTGTCGGTAACATGATGAGGAAGCTTAATCCCCTGCTGATATTGTTGTATAAATATCAGCGCCGGTTTCATCTCGGGCAGGTTAAACAACGAGGCAAGGTCGCCGCCGGGGTTAAAGAATATACTGAGCGCCTCTATTTGTTTGGTTGAATTCGGCGCGAAATATTCGGGGTTGCTTTTAAATACGTGCGGCAGGTTGGCGCCTATTAAAAATATATCGCCGGCCGAATAATCGTGCATGTTATTCCCGGCAATCAGGGTGCCTTCGCCCCGCAGTATCCAGGTTATCTGCACCTCTTTGTGCCGGTGCAGGTAAGGGTAATGATAGGGCAGACAAACCTTTTCAGCAATTATACTCCTATCGTGCGGAACCGGGATGGTAAATTGTAAAACTTTCATCTTAATATCGGTTAATTGTTCATGAATTTACAGGTATTAACCTAAAAAACTAATTTTTACCCATAACCGGGTAAAATATGGTTAGCATAGGCTAAGATATAGCAAATACATACCCCTTAAACCTCAATAATTACAGCTCTTTTCACTTCGGATTTGAAATTATTAATTGTCTGTTTTACACTTTATATTTAAACCATATAGCCCATTTACCCAAAAACGCCGAACAGGTGCCGTATAAGTGTATTTTTGACAACAATTGTATTGTACTGGTTACCTGCGTGTTTTACGCAGAATTTGGCTGGAAAAGCATATTGTAAAACTCCGGTATAAAACAAAAAATCGCCGCTGAATTAACAACGGCGATTTTATTCAAGTCAAAAGTCTTGAGTCGCAAGTCCAATGTCGAATTTATTTTCGTTACTTAAGACTCTAGACTAACGACTCAGGCTGCTACTGCGCATCCCACCAAACCCTGTCGGTTAACTTAGCAGCCTGCTGGGGTTGCGGGTTGGCCACAATTTCCGATTGGGAGTATAGCACCCTGCGTGGAATTTCGGACAACGCATGCTTCACCTTCGTTAACGCCGGAAAGCCCGTGCGCCGCCAGTCGGTATAGTTCTCCTGTGACAGGAAATTTGCAACAAATTTTTCTTCAATAATCAGTTGCAGGGCATTGCCGGAGGTAAGTGCGCCCCTCGATGCCAGGTAAGTATTTGCATCGGCATCGGCGATACCCATTTTACTCATGTGCGATTTTACAGCGCTTGTGTAAACCGGTTGGGCGGCGGCAGCTCCGGCGGTGATAAACGTGGCCTCAGCCTTTAAAAACAGCGCTTCCGAATAGTTAACGATGTAGTTATATGAATCGGCGTTTGCATAGGCAGGGCCGCCCAGCGAGTACGATTCAAGGCTGCCTATATCTTCGGTACCTATTAAACGGCCGGTGTACAGACCTGTTTCGATGGCCGGGGCGACCATTTTC
>JBDUDE010000300.1:0-2998 GCA_040003105.1 Mucilaginibacter sp.
AACATTGGCCGCGTAACGTCGGGTACACAATCACCATCGCTGCAAAAAGCTATCGGCATGGGCTATGTCGACGTAGCATCTGCCAAAGAAGGCACCGAAATATTCATCAGCATCCGCGATAACAAAATTAAAGCGAAGATTGTAAAACCACCTTTTGCTTAGATGTTCATTGGTTTATTTGTTCATTAGTTCATTGGTATTTACATGCGGACTAATGAACAATAATCCACCGTTCGGTAATTATCGAACTCTTCACCAATGAACTAATGAACCATTGAACTAATGAACCAATTAAATGTCTGCCTCACCCCTGTTCTCATCCCGCTTTACGATGTGGAAGAACATGTGGTAGTTATCATCGATATTTTCAGGGCCACATCATCCATCTGCTACGGTATTGAAAATGGTGCCGAAGCTATAATCCCTGTATCGGAAGTAGAAGAATGCGAAGCCTACCGTTCGCATGGTCACCTGCTGGCTGCTGAACGTAACGGCGAGGTGGTTACCGGGTTTGATTTCGGCAATTCGCCATTCTCCTACACTGCCGAAAAAGTGGCAGGCAAAACCATTGTATTAACTACAACCAATGGTACACAAGCACTGCATTTATCGCGTAAGGCAAGGCGTGTCGTTATCGGGTCATTTTTAAACCTCACAGCGATTTGCAATTGGCTTAAAACCCAGGATGAAAATATCCTATTGGTATGCGCGGGCTGGAAAAATAACTTTAACCTGGAAGACACGCTATTTGCAGGCGCAGTGGTTGAACAGCTAAAAAACTCCGGCTTCAAGCTCGATGATGCCGCCATCGCTGCTAACGACCTATACCAAACCGGCAAAGACGACATCAGCCAGTACCTCAAAAAAACATCGCACAGCGAACGGCTTAAGGCTCTGGGTATTGAAAAAGACATTGAGTTTTGTTTGCAGGTTGATTTAACAACCGCAATACCTGTGCTGGATGGGGAGCGGCTGATTAAATTAGTTTTTTAGTGGCAGTTAGTAGTAGCAGTCGCTGTTGCATCTAAAATGACTGCTACTTTTCACTGCTACTGCTACTTTTCACTCTTACTTACCACAATCGCTTGTCTATCCCGGTGCCTTCTGCGCCATCCTTTAATAAGGTAGATAATTATACCCGTTAATATCCAGATAGGCCACAGCTGCATAAAGCCAAAAAACATTACTGCTAAAATTTCCCACCCGCCAGATAGTGAACTGCTAAGCTTGTAGCCAAAAGTTTTTCCATTATCCTGCACCAGCTGCTTCGTGTAAAAAGTGATGTCGAGCGTGCTGTAATTAACCTCTTTTACAAGGTAATTTAGTTGTCCCTGCGTCGACTCAATCGAACTGCGTATTTCGGTAAGCTTGTTTTCAATCTCAAGCAAATCGCTCATTTTATTTGCCTGCTTCAGCAAATCCTGGTAGCGCCCTTCCAGTTTCTTTTTATTGGCCAGTTGGGCGGTGATGTCAATAAATTCTGTGGTAACGTCTTTTATCCTGATATTTTTTGAATCTATCTTATCTGCTGCGGAAGTAACACCGCTCAAAAACAGGTCGAAATTTTTGGCCGGTATACGCGCTTTTATGTTGTATTCCTTCCGGTTGTAATCACTGTTATTTGTTTCGATTTCCTGGGCAATATATCCTCCAAATTTGTTCAGCGAATTGTGAATCACCTTCCTGGTTTCTTTTATGTCGCCTGCTTCAAAACTAATTTCGCCTTCTTTAATAATCTTTTTTGAAGTGTCCTGAACGCCATTTTCAGGTGCAGCAGCGTTTTCATTCGCGGCGATTTTGTCGGCTTCCGTTGGCGGCGGCACAAGGCTGACATTCATCGCTTTCATTTTCTCATTTGGCCTGCTCCGGTCGCCGCAGGCCGCTAAAGCAAAAATCACCAGCAGTGCCGGATAAATTAATTTTTTCATAATAAAGTGTCTAAGTTTATTACGAAACGGAAATAATTAAAAGAAATTGCAATTAATGCAACAAAATTGCAAAATAAAAAATCAAGCTAAAAATTTATCCTAATTTTTCGTTGTTACGGTGCCGATATTTCCGTTCATTACGCCGCCGGATTAAAATCCGGCGAAAAAACAAGCAATACCTGTTGCCACAATGCCCATCTTTTAATTTTAGATTTACTATGTTTGAAACTATACATCAACTAATTTATGAGGGCAGTTATACAGCGCGTTTCGCAGGCAAGTTGCACAGTAGATGACAAGGTAACAGGCGTAATAAAAGCCGGCTTCATGGTTTTATTAGGAATTGAAGATGCCGATACAGAAGATGACCTGAAGTGGCTGGCGCAAAAAATTTGCAATTTGCGCGTTTTTGGCGATGAGAATGGACTGATGAATAAGGCATTGGCTGATATTGATGGTGGTATCTTGTTGATATCTCAGTTTACATTGTTCGCTCAAACAAAAAAGGGTAATCGTCCATCATTCATTCGCGCCGCCCGACCCGACAAAGCCATCCCATTATACGAAAAAATGATAACGGTACTTGAAGGGCTTTCCGGCAAAAAAACAGAAACCGGAATATTTGGTGCCGATATGAAGATAAGCCTGTTAAATGATGGACCGGTTACTATAATAATGGATACAAAGGACAAAGACAATCACTGAATCATGACTATTGAAGAAGCGCAAAAAGTAGTAGACACCTGGATAAACACCACCGGCATTCGTTATTTTAATGAATTGACCAATACCGCTATTTTAATGGAAGAAGTGGGCGAAGTTGCGCGTATTATGGCGCGACAGTATGGCGAGCAATCATTTAAAAAATCAGACACCGAAGTTAACCTTGCTGATGAAATGGCCGATGTGCTTTTTGTGTTGATATGCCTGGCTAACCAAACTGGTATTAATTTGACCGATGCGCTTGAAAAAAACCTGGTTAAGAAGAACATTCGTGATGCCGACAGGCACCGGAACAACGAAAAATTGAAATAATAGCCCAAATCCCTGCCTGTTTTATTAGTTTCGCA
>JBDUDE010000870.1:0-2995 GCA_040003105.1 Mucilaginibacter sp.
TACCGTTAGTAAAGCATCTGTAGTAAATACATCGCCACAGGTATTGTTTGCTTTCGACAGGTAGCCGATAATCTCGCTATCACTCATCGTGGTAAAATCAACCACCGTTTTGCAGCAACTTTCACAATGCCGGCCACCATTAACAGGTGCCATTTGCTGCCATGATTGCGCACACGGCTCCGGGATACTGATACTTTTAATCCTGTTCATACGTCGCGGCTAAACATTCCCCGAACTGAATTTTGTATAAACCTGGCATATAACCGCTTAAGTAAAGTCTGCCTGGTCACACCCATTCCCCCAAGCATTGCCGAATTTTCCTTCAATCTTACTTTTAAAACCTTACCTGCCTTCTTTATTTCTATGATTGTGCTCTCGAATCCTAAAAAGCTGACTTTAATCGATTTAGTTGATGTTGGTATCTGCAACCGAAAATTACCTTCCACGTCGGTTTGTGTTCCGGTATTAGCGCCACTAACTTTTATTGCAGCACCGGGCAACGGTACGTTGTTATTGTCAGTCACCCTTCCTGTTATAACCTGGTAATTAGCCGAATCGGGGAAATAAACTTTACCTAACGGAGAGCTTTGCGCTTGCGCGTTATCGTTGACAGTTTGCTCGGTAGCATGTGGTGCATTTTGCGCATTTGCCCTGTTGTAAGCAGTGGCCACAAACAACGACGCTGCCATCACCCATTTAGCCCAGCCACCCTTATTTTGCGATTGCCGGCTAACTAACTGCATATTGATGCTGGTCATCTGCTGTGCTCCTATCCTGGCGCAAACATGACGGTTAGTTGAAAGGTAGCAGATAACCTCATCGTTACTCATTCGCGTAAAATCAACAACGGTTTTAGCGCAGCTTTCACAGTGGCGGCCGCTTTCGGTCGCGGTCATTTGGCTCCAATCCTGACCGCAGGGTTGGGGGATGTTAAGGCGTTTGATTTTTATCATTTGGAAACGGTTTTCCATAATGATGCAGACGCCGGGCGTTTTCCACAAAAAATAAAAAAAATATTTAGCGCCTCAGCGGCCTGTCAATTTTATAGCGCCCTAACTGTTTTACCGCCATCCTTTGTATATTGCGCTTTATAATTGACCACCATCATGAAATTCAAATTTATTGGCACCGCTATTCTTTTGCTATTAATTATTTCGGCCAACGCACAGCGCAGGCGCCGCGGCAATAACAGCAACGATACCATCAGCACCAATTACCAGCCATCTGAACTTTTTTCACCACTTTTTTATGGCGAAAAAGGCAACGAAATGCACGCGGCCAATGGTGAACCGGGCATTAAATATTGGCAGAACCATGTGAACTATACTATTGATGCCACCATAGACACCACAGCCAAAACGTTAACAGCTACCGAAAAACTGCATTACACCAACAGTAGCCCCGATGCTTTGCAGTACCTGTGGCTGCAGCTGGACCAGAATACCTATAAGAAAACTGCCCGTTCAAATTTTTCAACTGCCTTTTCGCCTGGACCAAACCAACATACCGATGGGTATGATATTGAGTCGGTTGTTATAAATCATGGCGACGTGCTTACGAAGGTTGATTTTGTGATTACTGACACCCGCATGCAAATACGGCTGCCAAAAGCAATTATGCCGAACGGCGGCAGTATCGATTTGATGATAAAATACAAATACACCATCCCCGGTAATTTCGGCAACCGTACGGATTACGTGCAAACCAAAAACGGCAAGATCTACGAAATTGCCCAGTGGTTCCCGCGCATGTGTGTGTACGACGATACCCGCGGCTGGGATACCCTGCCCTTTTTGGGCAGCGGCGAGTTTTATTTAGAATATGGCGACATCGACTATAAAGTAACTGTCCCCGCTAATATGATTGTAGCCGGCTCCGGCGAGTTACTGAACCCCAAAGAAGTACTAACCGCCCAGCAAAACACAAGGCTTGACGCCGCCCGCAACAGCGACAAAACCATCATGATACGCGATGTTAACGAGGTAACCGACCCGGCATCGCGGCCGACTAACAAAGGTAACCTTACCTGGCACTTTAAAATGCTGAACACCCGCGATGTGGCGTTCGGCGCGTCAGCAGCTTATGTTTGGGATGCGGCCAGGGTTAATTTGCCGGGCGGTAAAAAATCGCTGGCAATGTCTGTTTACCCGGTTGAAAGCGCCGGCGAAGCTGCATGGGGCCGGGCTACCGAGTATTTGAAAAAATCGATAGAATATTTCTCTGAAAAATGGTTTGTTTACCCCTGGCCATGCGCGGTTAACGAGGCCGGCATAGCAGGTGGTATGGAATACCCCGGCATTGTGTTCGACGGCATTACCGATAAAGGCAAGGAACTGTATTGGGTAACCGCGCACGAGATTGGCCATAACTGGTTCCCGATGATTGTAGGGAGCGATGAGCGCCGCTTTGGTTGGATGGATGAAGGCTTTAACACGTTTATCGATATTTACGCTTCAGATAACTTTAACAAAGGTGAATACGCCCCCAAGCGCGACGGCGAATATGCCCCGGGCGGCGGTAATCCTGCCGATGAAATCATCCCGATAATACAGGACCCGAATGCCCCATCAATAATGACGGCGGCCGATGCCATCCCCGAAAAGTATCGCCACCCGCTGGTATATTTTAAACCTGCGTTTGGACTGGTGTTATTGCGCGAGCAAATTCTGGGCAAAAACCGTTTCGACTATGCTTTTAAAAACTACATTACCAAATGGGCCTACAAACACCCGCAGCCCGATGATTTTTTCAGGTCGATGGATAACGGTGCGGGCGAGGATTTGTCGTGGTTCTGGAAAGGCTGGTTTTATAATAACTGGTCGCTTGATATAGTTTTGGTTGATGCCAAATACGCTAATAAAGACCCAAAAAACGGACTGCAAATAACCGTAGCTAACAAAGAGGCCATGGCCATGCCGTTCACTGTTGAAGTTAAATTAAAGGATGGCACAAAACAACGCACCTATTTCCCGGTTGAAACCTGGCTGCAAAACAA
>JBDUDE010000376.1:0-10047 GCA_040003105.1 Mucilaginibacter sp.
GGGCGCCAACGGCGTTATCCTGGTAACCACCAACAGGGGCCAGATGGGCGGGGCCGCGAAAATAACTTATAATGCTTATTATGGCGAGCAAAAACTTTTCGCCAGGTATCCCATGATGACGGGCCCTCAATTCGCAACTTTCCGTAAAGCGGCAGGCTTATACACCAATGCGGTTGATGAAGCTGACGACGTTAATACCGACTGGCAAAAATTATTCTACAGAAACGGGATGGTTTTCAGCAATGACGTCGGCGTTTCCGGGGGGAGCCAGACAGGTACATATAACTTTGGAGGCGGCTATTATAAAAACCAGGGCCTTATTCCCACACAGCAATACACGCGCTACTCGATGCGGGGCTCCGTCGATCAAAATGTCGGTAAATATGTCAAAGTCGGTTTCACCACCAATAACAATTATAACCTGTCGGAAGGTAACCAGGTGAGCGTTGGCAGCGTTTTGGGGTTGTCTCCGCTTGCAAATCCTTACAAAAGCGATGGTACTTTAAAAAGAACCGTAAAAACGCCATTGACAGAAAGTTTTGTTTTGACAAAGGATATCATCAATAACCTTCATGATCAGTGGCTGAATGAAACCCGGAACTATGCAACTTACAATTCTGTTTACGGAGAGGTAAAAATCCCCGGGGTAGAAGGCTTGAAATATCGGGTTAACCTGGGCCTGGATTATGAGCAAAGCAACAACGGTAATTACACCGGGGTAGGTATTAACAGTTCCACGCCAACAACATCTTCAACAGCCGGCGTAAGCAACTCGGCACAATACCATTGGGCCGTTGAAAATTTATTGACCTATGACCATACGTTTGCCGCAAAACACAATATCAACGTGGTAGCTTTGTATTCTACCGAACAAACCAGGTACAATTACTCCAGTATGTCGGCTAAAGATATTCCTGCCGATGCTTTCCAGTTTTATAACCTTGGCGCGGCTACCGGCGAGGTTACTATCGGTAACGGCAATTACAGCCAAAGCGGCCTGATGTCGTACATGGGTCGCGTTATGTATTCGTATGATGATCGTTACCTGTTGTCGGCTACGGTACGTTCAGACGCTTCTTCCCGCCTTGCCCCGGGGCATAAATGGCATACTTACCCGGCCGTTTCTGCAGGCTGGAATATTACAAATGAATCGTTCATGAAAGACATTCCGGTGATAGACAATTTGAAACTTCGGGTTGGCTTTGGGCAAACCTCAAACCAGGCGGTAAATGCTTACCAAACACTTGGTTCGCTGGGCACACGCCAGTATAACTTTGGCGATACAAACTATGCCACGGGTTATTATGTAACACAACTGCCTAGTCCGACGTTAGGCTGGGAATATTCAAAAACCTGGAACTATGGATTGGATTTCTCTCTTTTTAAACATCGTTTGACAGGTACCGTGGAGTATTACGTTACCAATACCAACGATATATTACTAGGTGTTGGTTTGCCGCCTACAGCCGGGGTTGGCAGTTATACTGCAAATGTTGGGCGTACGCAAAATAAAGGGCTCGAATTAACTTTAAATGGCACCATCATCAACAAAAACGGGTT
Organism: Mucilaginibacter sp.; assembly: GCA_040003105.1. Classification (GTDB taxonomy): domain Bacteria; phylum Bacteroidota; class Bacteroidia; order Sphingobacteriales; family Sphingobacteriaceae; genus Mucilaginibacter. Next base: position 1,561 of record JBDUDE010000376.1, read on the forward strand.
TACCTGGGATTTCGGCATCAACCTTTACGGAAACCGGAACAAACTTGTTGCCCTCGCATCCGGCCAAAACAGGGATGAAGGAAACGCCTGGTTTGTCGGCCACAATATCAACTCTATCTTCGATTATAAGAAAATCGGGTTGTGGCAAGCCGGCGATCCTAACTTGAATATCCTGGAACCAGGTGGAAATGTAGGTATGATAAAGGTATTATATACAGGGGGCTATGATGCCAATGGTCAGCCAACAAGGGCGATAGGGGCCGCAGATCGCCAGATCATAGACGTGGACCCTAAATTTGAAGGGGGCTTCAATACACGTGTAGCTTACAAAAATTTTGATTTCAGCATAGTTGGCGCTTTTAAAGATGGCGGCACCATTATCAGCAGTCTTTATGGCTCAGGCGGCTACCTTAACCTGTCGACAGGCCGCAACAATAATGTACGGGTTAACTATTGGACGCCCGAAAATACGGGGGCAAAATATCCTAAGCCAGGGGGCATCCTTAGCGGCGACAACCCCAAGTATGGCAGTACACTGGGTTATTTTGACGCTTCTTATTTGAAGATCCGTGCCATGACGCTTGGTTATGATTTCAGCAAGCTGTTGTCGAAGCATTCGAACATGAAGCTGCGCACTTATTTCACCGCGCAAAATCCTTTTGTATTTTTCTCGCCGTACCATAAGGAGTCGGGGATGGATCCTGAACCCAATTCGTATGGTAATGAAAATGCAGCGGTGCCGCTATCCAACAGCATGAGGCGGTTTTTAACCGTGGGTACTAATGCGCCCGCGACCCGGAATTATGTGCTTGGATTGAATTTGACATTTTAACACTATTAACATGAAAACTTTAAAAATAAAAAGCATCATAAAATCAACGGTTTTGTTGACGATCTTATCCACAGGATGTAAAAAGGTGCTTAATGAACAGCCCCGTTCCTCATTTACACCAGAATATTTTAAAACTACACAGGGTGTAAACGGGGGATTAACAGCTATGTACGCCCATTTGCGCAACATTTACGGGCAAGCCTACTATTATAATTCGGGGGTTACGGGCACCGATGAAGCTACCTGGGGCCAGAGCGCCGACGGGAATTTTAAGGATATGGATTGTTCAGGCGTAGGTTCCATAACATCAACCAGTTATCCTACCAGTATTATATGGGGCGAGTCCTTTTCCGACATTAATACAGCCAGTGGTGTAATAGAAAATGCCAGCGCGGTTGGTATTTCTGCCGCCCTGATTGCGGAGGCCCGGTTTTTCAGAGCTTTTGATTATTTTTTGCTGGTACAAGCCTATGGCGGCGTACCGCTTGACCTGGGCTCGGGTATTTTGAAGTTCAACATATCCCCGTCGAGGACATCTTTACGTAATACAGTACCTGAGGTTTATACCAAAGCGATATTCCCCGATCTGGTACAGGCAATTAACGATTTGCCTGAAACCGGGCGGGTAACCGGCGGGCTTACCAAAACGGCTGCGCGGCTGTTCCTGTCTAAAGCATATTTAACTTACGCCTGGTGGTTGCAAAATCCAAATAGTATCCCCACCTACCCGGCAAGCAACCGGACAGATCCTAACGGGCATGATGTTGCGTGGTATTTTCAAAACGCCTATGACATTGCAACTACCGCCATTGAAAATCCGGGGTCATTTGCTCTACAGCCAACATTTTACGATGTGAATGTTGGGTCGAACGACCGCAATAGTGAAATGGTGCTTTATGCTGACCATACGCAAAGCAGTGAAAAATATAATGGCTCGAGTTTGACCTACGGCAGCGGCGGGGCCCCCGACAATTTTGCAGGTTGGATGATGACCTGGAATTATCCGAACATTATAAGCGGTGGACTAAACTCTGTACTGCGTGAAGCGGAACAACATTTGGGCCGCCCCTGGGTACGTATGGCGCCAACGGTTGAAGTGCTTAAAAACACATTTGCCGATAAGGTTAACGATTCCAGGTATGACGGAACATTTACTACAGTGTACCGTGGAAACTGGCAAAAGGGCGGCAATACATCGCCAACCCTGGCCAATGCTAACGGTTTACCCGTTGCCCAGGGCGGCGCTATACTTTCTTTTCTCAATGATGATGATCCGAATGTGGTGTATGCTAAGTCAAATGGCAATGTTGGGGCCGGAGTGCTGCCGGGGAGGCCTGACTGGGTTATTAACCCCGGTGATATCAGCCGGATAATTTACCCGGGACTATGGAAGCTGGGGCCATATCGCACCGACAATGGCACAGGCCTGGGGCAGCCAAATGCAGGCAGTACCCGCCCTTACCCGATCGCGAAATTTTCTGAATTATACCTTATCGCAGCCGAAGCAGCCGTAAAAGGCGCAACACCTAAGTCGGGGAAGTCTACCCGGGAGCTGATCAACGTACTGCGCGCACGTGCTGGTAAATGGCGTTTCAGTAATAACGTAAATGCGGCGAAGGTAGAAGACGACAGCCAGGCGATGACGGAAGCAACACCAGCCAGCATCGATATCAATTATGTTTTGGCAGAGCGCTCGCGTGAATTTTATGCCGAAGGCGGGCGCTGGTTTGACCTGGTCAGAACACAGAAATGGGGCGAACTGGCTGCTTCGTACACGATAGCTGGAACAACTTTCGGCGACCATACACCCGTTAAGGTAACACGCACTATTGATGCGCACCTTTATCTGCGCCCTATTCCACAGGGACAGCTCGATGCGCTGGTAATGAGTGCACAAGAAAAGGCAGCTTATCAAAACCCGGGATATTGACCGGTTATAAAAAACGCAAAAAAGGCTGCACTCCTGCAGCCTTTTTGCGTTTTTTATTCTTCGCTTTTAAAACAATCTTCGGCTTGGTGAGTACCACAAAAGTACAAACTGAAATTTGGACTCGCTTTGGTATCATAAAGGGTGAAAAAAAAATCGCTCCGGGCTATTTGATGAAATAGGGACAGAAAATGCCCGGTTGATATTTTTTGTACTTGTCTTTCTGATACTTACAATACAATATTGTTTAATGAACTTACCGCAGAATGCCAAAACGAGCAAGACCAGGCTGCTGTTTATACACTCGTCACGATTTATTGCACCGAAGTGCAAATAACGATATTAGGCAGAGCTGTGGCTAGCGAGAAATAATTAAGTTGTTATACTTTATTTTCGGCTTCTGTTGAATTTTTCTTTTGGCGAATTGAACTGGTATACGCAGACGGGAGAATATTATATTCATCCTTAAACAGTTTTGTAAAATATTTGGGGGTATTAAAACCGACTTCGTAGCATATCTGACTTATGGTCAGCTTGCTATTCTCTAATAAATACACTGCTTTTTGTAGTCTAATGGAACGGATAAATTCAACAGGCGATTTACCCGTAAGCGCTAGTATCTTATTATAGAGCGATCCCCTGCTCATATTCATCTGGCGGCTTAATTCTTCGACAGACAGATTTTCGTTTAATATATTGAGTTCGATATATTCAACTACATTCCGTAGCAGTTTCTCGTCCTCGTTTTGCAAAGGTGTCTCCTGTAATTGCACATCCATTTGCTTTTTATAAGTCCGTTTATAGGTGTCACGAAGAATAAGGATGTTCTGGATTCAGCACAAGCTGGCGTAAATAGGGGCGTAATTAAATACGGCTCAGGCGGGCACTTTTAAGCACGATGAGTTATACGGTAAAAAGACACGTTCGATGAATGCACTCATCGGGCGTGGCCATTACTGTAATATCATGGGAACGATATTTAATACAAAAAAATTTATTTATAGAGATGAGGAGCAGAATGAAAGCCAGCTATGCTTTTAAAATATTGTTTTTTCTAATAGCGATCATAACACTTTTTGCCTGTTCAAAGGCCAAAAGCCCATCACCGGAACTAACAGTTTATTAATATATATTGTATTTACAAAATGAAAAAAAGTATTGCCATTAGAGGGACGGAAGCGCTCCAGGAAACTTTTAAACAAGCTAATAAAGTGCAGGTGAATATACATTTCGAACACATACATGTGCAAAGTGGAGATGAGAAATTTTTAAGAGAATTGATTGAGTACATCAAGCAGAACATTTCAAACTCCAAACTTTCCATTGAAAGACTTAGCCGTGAAATGAAAATGAGCCGGGTGTCGCTTTATAAAAAAATTCTGATGTTTACCGGTAAGTCGCCGATTGAATTTTTACGGCTAATCCGGCTGCAGAAAGCTGTTGAGTTGCTCGAAAATTCACAGATGAAAATCGGCAGGATAGCCTGCGAAGTCGGATTTGACACCCCACAGTATTTTTCAAAGCTTTTTAAACAAGAATACGATATTCTGCCCTCAGCCTACATCAATTTTGCCCGGAAAGCTAAAGTCCAGGCCATATTAAATGATTATGGGCTGACTAGTGCGGTTAAAATAGCAGGATATGGTGATAGCGGTATGCCAAGCCAAAAACTTTAATTTATTCTAAAAAATAGAATAATTTACTAATCTGCAACAAGTAACATGTTAATTTAAAGTTTGTTATAATGGTGTGAACATTTGTTCTATATTTTTAATCAACTCTGCTATACTCTTTTTTTAAGTAATTATAACTTCACCCTTCCGAACTATGGTTCAATATGAATGTGTTTAAGCATACTGTCTTTGAATCGTATTCGACCAATTATAACAATTTGAACCTGCATGCTTGACTTATTTTTTGACTTATCTAAACGGCTTTTTACCTGTCTTAATTTTTTTTGATGGTAAGGTACAATAGCCGCGGATTACATTACTTATGCATAATTAGGTATCCCGGGAAATTGATGAAAACAACATATTCAACTTAAATTAATATTTCATGAAGTATACAATAACCTTCTTTATTGCAATTTTTCTTTTTAGCGGAGTTTCAGCGCAAAGCAAAAAAGAGGCCGCCCTTAAAACGAAGATTAACAACATCCTCAGTAAAATGACTCTTGAAGAAAAAATTGAAATGCTTCATGGCAATGCTTTATTTTCTTCGGGAGGCGTGCCGCGTTTAGGTATTCCTGAATTGACGTGCGATGATGGCCCATTGGGCGTACGCGAAGAAATAAAGCGATTCGACTGGGCTTCGGCCAACTGGACAACTGACTCCGCCACATTTTTGCCAAATGGCTCGGCAATTGCGGCTACCTGGAACCCGGTAATGGCAAATAAATATGGTGTAGTTATAGGAGAAGAAGCGAATGCCCGGAAAAAAATCGTGATGCTTGCACCGGCATTCAATATTTGCCGGATGCCGCTTTGCGGCCGCACCTATGAATATTATTCTGAAGACCCCTATTTGAACAGTCAATTAGCAATTCAATCTGTAAAAGGGATTCAAAGTCAGCATGTGGCAGCCTGTATAAAACACTTTGCTGCCAATAACCAGGAACTTAATCGCGATAGCGTAAATACGCTGGTTGATGAAAGAGCGCTGCGCGAAATTTATTTGCCGGCATTTAAGGCTGCCGTACAGCAAGGTAATGCCTATACCGTTATGTCGGCTTATAATAAAGTAAATGGTTATTGGTGCTCGGAGAATGACTTTTTACTTAATAAGGTATTAAAAAATGAGTGGGGTTTTAAAGGGGTTGTCATGTCTGATTGGGCCGGAACTCACCATACAGTCGCTGCTGCAAATAATGGATTGGATATTGAAATGGGGTCAAGCGGTCCATATGACCAGTGGTATTTTGCCAAGCCACTGTTTGAGGCCGTAAAATCAGGCCAGGTTTCTGTAAAAACAATTGATGATAAGGTGAAGAGAATTTTATGGCTGATGTACCACACATCCATGAGTGCAAATCACCCTAAAGGCTCTATTGCCACCCCGGCGCATGCCAAAGCCGCGTATGATATCGCATCAGAATCTATAGTCCTACTGAAAAATGATGCTCGTTTATTGCCTTTGAAAGCAGTTAACGTTAAAAGTATTGCGGTAATCGGAGATAATGCCACCCGTACGTTTGCTTTAGGCGGATATGGCGCCGGTGTTAAAGCTAAATATGAGGTAACGGCATTAGACGGTATAAAATCAAGGTTCGGCAAAACTGCCCGCATCAGTTTTGCCCAGGGATACAGGGCTAACTATTTGGCAGGCAATACGGATAAGCAGAATAGTGGCTATGATCAACCCGACCAAAAACTGATTGACCAGGCCGTTGCGCTCGCAAAAACAACCGACGTTGCCATTTTGTGCATCGGTTCAAACCGCGAATATGAAAGCGAGGGCCATGACCGTAAAAACCTGGACCTGCCGTTTGGCGAGCAGGTATTGGTTAACGCAGTTAGCGCAGTTAACCCTAATACTATTATTGTAATTATGGCCGGCGCTCCATATAATCTGAATGAAATCAAAAAGACAAACCACACCATTGTTTGGTCGTGGTTTAACGGCTCGGAGGCAGGGAATGCACTTGCCGATGTTTTAAAAGGCGTAGTGAACCCTTCAGGCCGTTTGCCTTTTACTTTTCCTGTTTCGTTAAATGACTCACCCGCTTCCACGTTAAATACTTATCCGGGCAAAAACCTAACGGCCGATTATAAAGAAAGTATACTGGTTGGATATCGCTGGTATGACACTAAGAAAATTCAACCGCAGTTTCCCTTTGGTTACGGGCTGTCATATACTAATTTTTCCATCAGCCATTTTTCGGCTGACAAATTAAACTATGGAAAAAATGAAACCATCTATGCAAAGTTTACCATCAGAAATACAGGCAGCCGTTACGGAGCCGAAGTTGTGCAATTATATGTAAGTGACCCGGTTTGCTCGGTATTGCGGCCCGAAAAAGAGCTTAAAGATTTTAAAAAAATATTTTTAAAACCCGGCGAAACAAGAACTGTGGAAATGCAGGTGAAAGTTGCTGACCTGGCATTTTATGATGAATTAAAAAAAGGGTGGAATGCAGAAGCTGGTGAATACGTCCTTCAGGTAGGTAATTCATCCCGTAATATTATTCAGAAGGTAAAGGTTTCAGTTAAATCTTTATGAAAGTGATACCTATGGCCCTCATACTGTTGAACTGTAGTGTTTTAAGTTTCCCTTAAAATCAGGCTTTTAAAAAAAATAGAATATAACGGAGCAATTTATTTATGATGAAAAAATTTATACCACTTATTATATTAACTATACTTATTTCGGTATCGAATGTAAAACCGCAGGAAGTCAATCGTTTTTTTCCTGAAAAAGATCTGATCACAACAGGAATCTATTATTACCCTGAACATTGGAATGAAGGCCAGTGGGAGCGCGATATTAAGAAGATTTCGGATATGGGGTATGAGTTTGTACACCTTGCTGAATTTGCCTGGTTTAAAATGGAGCCCGAAGAAGGGAAGTTTGATTTTACCTGGCTTGACAGGGTGGTGAACCTTTGCACAAAGTATCACCTCAAAGTATTGCTTTGTACGCCTTCTGCAACCACCCCAACCTGGATGCGCCTAAACTACCCGGAGACGTTTATTATGGATGGACGTTATATCCGTGCGGAGAATGGTACGCGGGGGCTGGAGTCAATTGTTGATCCGAAATTTTGCGGCTTTGTAAAAAAGATAGTTGCTGAAATGGCCAGGCGTTACGGGCAGAATAAAAATGTGATCGGGTGGCAGATAGATAATGAACCCGGTGCTATTTCCGATTATAGCCCCGCATCGCAGGAAGCATTCAGAAGTTGGCTGAAAAATAAATACAAAACCATTGATGCATTAAATACTGCCTGGGGCGCCGCCTTCTGGAGCCAGTGGTTCAATAATTTTGACCAGGTAATTATACCAAATACCAACCTGGTGGGCTGGTGGGGTAACAATCCCCACGCCCTGCTGGATTTTAAAAGATATTCGGCAGACAGCCAGGCCGGATTTCTTGATTTTCAGGCGGGCATTTTGCGCAATTACATTTCAAAGGCGCAATTCGTTACCACCAACTATACTGCCGTTTGTACGGGTTCAGACCCAAACCGAACGAAGAACCTGGATTTTGCAGCATACACCGCCTATCCAAACGGAGGTAGTGATAATATTGGTGAATTAGGTTTTCGTTTGGGTAACAGTAACGTCATTCTTTTCGCTTCGGAATATTACAAGTCCGTTGGCGGCGTATCCGGGGTTATGGAAATACAGCCCGGCCCTGTCAACTGGGGAAGTTATAATCCATTGCTTTTACCGGGTACCGTGCGCTTATGGCTGTACCACAGTTTTGCAGCAGGAGGAAAAATCGCGTGTTCCTACCGCTTTCGTCAAATATTATATAGTTCAGAACAATACCATGCCGGTGTGATACAAACAGATGGGGTAACGCCTTCGCAGGGTGGTAAAGACTATATGCAGTTTATGAAAGAAATAACAGAACTGCGGAAGCAATTTACGCCAGGCGCGAAGATGCCGGCGAAACTGGCCGCACGGTCGACAGCGCTGCTATGGAACGTGGAAAATTACTGGAGCATTGACAGGCAAAAACAGACAGGACAATGGAATACATGGGATTACCCGGTAAAATTCCT
>JBDUDE010000830.1:0-2985 GCA_040003105.1 Mucilaginibacter sp.
AGCCAATTATCGAGTTCATGACGTTTAACTTCTCGCTGGTGGCTATCGACCAGATCATAAACGGCGCGGCAAAAATTATGTCGATGAGCGGCGGCCAGTTCTCGGTGCCTATCGTATTCCGCGGGCCAACCGGTAACGCAGGTATGCTAAGTTCGCAGCACAGCCAGTGTTTCGAAAACTGGTATGCCAACTGCCCGGGTTTAAAGGTGGTTGTACCATCAAACCCTTATGACGCAAAAGGCCTGTTGAAATCTGCTATAATTGATCCGGACCCGGTTATTTTCATGGAGTCGGAACTGATGTATGGCGATAAAGGCGAGGTGCCTGAAGAAACTTATTATATCCCAATTGGCAAAGCAAATGTTACTAAGCAAGGCAGCGATGTTACTTTGGTTGGCTTTGGTAAAATAATGAAGGTGGTTAACGCCGCCGCTGCCGAACTGGAAAAAGAAGGCATCCACGCCGAAGTAATTGATTTGCGCACCGTGCGCCCTATCGATTATGATACCGTGATTGCATCGGTTAAAAAAACAAACCGTTTGGTTATTGTTGAAGAAAGCTGGCCATTAGGCTCAATAGCTACCGAAATTGCCTTTAAAGTACAAAAAGATGCATTCGATTATTTGGATGCACCGGTATTGCGCATTATGGGCGGCGACGTGCCATTACCTTATGCACCAACCCTTATACAGGAATACTTGCCAAATGCCGACCGCGTAATTAAAGCCGTTAAGGAAGTAATGTACGTGGCGAAATAAGTTTGAGGGGTTGTAAAAGTTGTAGTGGTTGTAAAGGTTTTAATTTTTTAACGTCTCCAACCTTTACAACTTTTACAACCACTACAACAAAAAAATATAACCTGCTACTCAAAATAGCAGGCTTTTTTATTTAATTTGGGGCGTTAAAACACATACCATGAAACACTTGAACTTAAAATTGATCGCAAAAGCTTTTTTGTTAGCCGGAATGTTTTGCTGCTGCGTTGCGTATGCAAACGCACAAACTAAACCGGCCGCTGCCAAACCGGCGGCAAAACCTGCTGCTGCCAAGCCGGGTGTGGCACTACCCGCAGTAGGCAGAAGCGCAGTTAGCGTGGTTGATACCTTCTTTAAAAAATATAAAAATGACGGTACTTCCGCAGCTATCGATTTCCTTTTCGGCACCAATAAATATTTCACAAATACTGCCGGTATCAGCCAGCTAAAAGCAAAGCTCGATTCATTGCGGCAGGGGATAGGCATGTATTTGGGCAAGGACCTTATCTCCCAAAAAAACGCCTCAAACAGCCTGTATTTTTATAGCTACCTCGTTAAACACGAAGTACAGCCCCTGCGGTTTACCTTTATATTCTACAAACCGCAAAACGAATGGGTGCTATACCGCTTTAAATACGACGACCAGATGGATGTTGAGCTGGAAGATGCAGGGAAGATCAATAATAAACACCCGTAAATACACGCCATGAATAAAAACAGCCGCGTTATATTTTACTTTATATTTATTAGCGCTATCGTTATAAATATCACCACACTTATTAACGGCGCGCAAAAGCATGAAACCTGGCGCATTGTTACCGGTTCTGTTTCACTGGGGTTAATGTTTCTAGCTGGCGCGGTCATGCTGATAAATATCCGTCGTCAAAAAAACAAGCAGGTTTCTTAAATGGCGTCTCTTGTTCTGCAGAACTGAATCGCCGTACCCGGATTGTTTTTCGTCTTTCGGACTTTCCGACTTTTCCGTCTTTCGGTCTTTCCCGACTTTCCGGACTTTTCCGACTTCCCCCAAAAAATACTATCTTAGCCTACCAACCACCCCTTGCAATGAAAACTATTAACTGTTTATGCGCAGCTGTTTTATTTTGCAGTTTTGCCTTTGCCCAACAAATGAATACAAAAACGCTCACCTACCCCGCTACCAAAAAAGTTGATACCGTAAATACCTATTTCGGCACCGAAGTGCCCGACCCATACCGCTGGCTGGAAGATGACCGCGCTGCCGATACCAAAGCCTGGGTGCAGGAAGAAAACAAGGTAACCTACGACTATTTAAGCAAGATACCCTACCGCGATGCCATGCACGCCAGGCTTAAACAATTATGGAACTACGAAAAATACAGCGCACCTTTTAAAGAAGGCCAGTATACCTATTTTTATAAAAATGATGGCTTGCAAAGCCAGTCTGTTTTGTGGCGGCAGATAGGGGATGGTGCACCCGAAATATTCCTCGACCCCAATAAATTCTCGGCCGATGGCACCACTTCCTTACAAGGGATTGATTTCACCAAAGACGGTAGTATGGCAGCTTACCAGCTGTCAGAAGGTGGTAGCGACTGGCGCAAAGTTATTGTAATAAAAACGGCTGATAAAAGCATGATAGGCGATACACTTATCGACGTAAAATTCAGCGGCATAGCCTGGAAGGGCAACGAGGGCTTTTATTACAGTAGTTACGATAAGCCCAACGCTGGCAGTCAGCTGGCAGGCATTACGCAGTACCACAAACTGTTTTATCACAAGCTGGGCACCGCGCAAAGCAGCGATGTTTTAATTTTTGGCGGCGATACCACCCCGCGCCGGTACATAGGTGCACATTTAACCGAAGACGAACGCTTTTTAATCATCTCCGCAGCAAAAGAAACTACCGGCAATGAACTTTATATACAGGACTTAAGCAACCCCAACAGCTTAATTATTAACGTGGTTGATAATTTCGATAACCAGCATTCGGTGCTGGATAACGTTGGCAGCAAACTATACATCATTACCAACCTATACTCGCCAAATTTTAAAATTGTTACCGTTGATGCCGCCGACCCAAAGCCAAAAAACTGGAATGATTTAATTCCGCAGACCACCAACGTACTTAGCGCCACAACAGGCGGCGGTAAAATATTTGCCGAGTATTTAAAAGACGCCACCTCCTTTGTGCAGCAATATGATATGGATGGCAAACTGGAACGCACGATCACCCTGCCGGCTATCGGTA
>JBDUDE010000080.1:0-2984 GCA_040003105.1 Mucilaginibacter sp.
GTTTTTAATAGTGAAACTTAAAATTTAACTGCGGTTAAATCTTAATTGCTCTGTTTATGTGTAAAGAACGTTTATTGCTTTGAAAAAAATTCCGATAACAAATAATCCAACTGGTAAACCTTGTCCGTCACCTCGGTATCTTCTACCGAAACCTTCATATCCGCTTTTAATGATGATGTTGCATAGTGCAGCACACACATCGAAAGCAAGTCCTGTTTATCCCTAACTGCGTAATTTTCCTGGTATTCCTTTATCCGGTCATTAATCAGTTTGGCAGCCCTACGTATTATTTCTTCCTCTTCCATGTTCACCTTTAAGGGGTAAACTCTGTCAGCAATATTTATTTTAATAGAGATTTCTCCCATTTGAGCTATTCACTTTTGTATTATTTCTTCAATAATACAATACACTTATCTATTTCTTGCACAAATTCGTTAATTTTTTGCTTTATGTCAAGACTTTTTTCATTTGTTTCTGAAAATGACTTCGCCATCTTCAATGCGCGGAGCTTTTCATCAAGCTCTTTTGTCTTATTCCGGCTCGCATCCAGCGCCACCGAAAGCGCCTGGCTCTCCAGCTTCAACAAGTCATTTTCCTCCTGCAAAGCAGCGCAAAGCTCAATTAAGCGCTCCGTTTTTTCTACAATTGAATTTAACTGCTCTGCTAAGGCCATTGGTTTTTAGTAGTTAGAGGTCGACGAGACCAGCGATTATTTTTTTATTTTTTAATATTAATTAATTATTAACAACAAATATAGTTTTTTAAATTAATCGGTTAATTCCTAATCGCTAATTAACTAATCTCTAATCACTATTTACGAATCTCCGCTCCTGCTTCCTTGCCTAAATTATAAATTAACTTTTGCATAATGCTGTCGATGGCTTTATCGGTAAGCGTTTTTTCACTGTCCTGGATGATGAAGCTTAGTGCATATGATTTTTTACCGGCCGGCAGCTTGTCGCCCTGGTAAACGTCGAACACGCTAACATCCTGCAGCAACTTGCGCTCGGTACGTTCAGCAATTTGTTTTAGCTGGCCAAACGTAACCGCTTTGTCAATCAGCATAGAAAGGTCGCGCCTTACGGCAGGGAACTTCGGCACATCCTGGAATACAATTTTATTTTTGCGGACTGCCGTCAATATCATGTCGAAATTAAAATCGGCGCAGAAAACTTCCTTGTCTACATCAACTTTTTTCAAGGCATCTGCCGATACATTGCCGAATTTAACCAGTTGCTTGCCGTTGCGTTTATATTGCATGCCCCAGGCCAATTTGCTGCAGGTTGATTCTTCAAGCGTTAAATCGCTGATGTTTAATTTAGTGATGATGCCATCAACAATAGCCTTCAGGTTATAAAACGATACGGCCTTTGCCTTTTGGTTCCACTGCTCTGGTTTATCAACGCCGGAGATAAACAGGGCGAACCTTTGTGTTTCGCTGTATTTATCTTCCTTCAGCTCGTAAACCTTACCAAACTCGTATAATTTCAAATCTGCATTCCTGCGGTTGGTGTTATAGGCGATAGCTTCCAACCCTGAATAAATCAAGGTTTGGCGCATTACATCCAAATCGCTGCTTAAGGGGTTCAGTATTTTAACTGCCGTATCCAGGTTTGATGAGTAAGCCGACTTGGTAAGCGAGTTCGACATAATCTCGTTAAAGCCGTTGGCACTTAACATGTCGGATATCAAATTCTGAACAGTATCTTTTTCCGGCCTTACGGATGTATTTAACGATGCCCTTATCTGCGTAGGAATCTCGATATTGTTATACCCGTAAATACGCAGTATCTCCTCCACAATATCTACCTCGCGGGTAATGTCCACACGATACGGGGGAACTTTTAATGAAAGCCCCTCCCCTGTTTCGCCAACAATTTGGATATCCAAAGCCGTCAATATGCCTTTTATTTCGCCATGCGGAATTTCCTTGCCTATGAGCCTGTGGATGTTTTTGTAGGTCACCTCAATTTCAAAAGGCGCAACCGGGTTTGGATAGTTGTCAGATATTTCTGACGACACCTTTCCGCCGGCTATTTCCTGAATCAGCAGCGCCGCACGTTTAAGGGCAAATACGGTCATATCCGGGTCGGTACCGCGCTCAAAACGGAACGAGGCATCAGTCTTCAGCCCGTGGCGTTTCGATGTCTTACGAACTGAAACCGCGTTAAAATAAGCGCTCTCCAGGAATATATTTTTGGTTGATGCTTTTACACCCGAATCCACACCGCCAAACACACCGGCTATACACATCGGCGCTTCGGCATTGCCTATCATCAAATCATCGGCGCTCAGCTTGCGCTCCACATCATCCAAAGTTTTAAAGATTGTGCCTTCGGGATAGTTTTTTACGATAACCGTATCGCCGGTAATGGCATCCGCATCAAAGGCATGCAGCGGCTGACCTAAATCATGCAGTACATAATTTGTAGCATCAACAATATTATTGATAGAACGGATACCGATAACGGCCAGCCTTTCCTTTATCCATTTTGGCGATTCTTTAACTTCAACGCCTGATATGGTAACGCCAGAATATCTCGGGCTCGCAGCTTCGTTTTCCACCACAACTTTAATCGTCCTGCTGGTATCGTCAACCTTAAATGCCGAAACATCCGGTTTTTTTATGCCGATTTTTAAAAACGCGGCAATATCCCTCGCTGTGCCTAAGTGCGAAGTTGCATCGGCACGGTTGGGGGTTAAGCCAATTTCATAAAGGTAATCGTCGTTTAATTTAAAGTATTCTTTAGCCAGCGAGCCTACTTCAGCATCGGCGTCGAGCACCATAATGCCGGCATGGTCGGTGCCCAGTCCAATTTCATCTTCAGCGCAAATCATCCCTTCGGATACCTCGCCCCGTATTTTCGATTTGTTTATTTTAAATGGCTCGCCAACGGTTGGGTAAACGGTTGTGCCTACGGTAGCCACCACCACCTTTTGGCCGGCTGCTACGTTGTGAGCGCCGCAAACTATCTGTAAATCCT
>JBDUDE010000472.1:0-2971 GCA_040003105.1 Mucilaginibacter sp.
ACTAAATACCTCTCCTGTTGCGTTTTACACCGGAGCGTTTTCCGGTATTAATCATTACTAATTGCCGTTGTTGGGTTCCTGTTTATTCTGAACAAGATCAGCATTACTACTGCGGATAATAATATAAATACCAAATAACTATAGCCCAGGTTATGCGCATCTTTAGCAGGTATGGCTGCAACCACGAGGTAGGTTAACAATGACAGGATCACATAGACCATTCCGCCGGTTAACCCGCCGGACATAGCCGCGTTTTTTGGGAAGCGTGCCAGGCAATAGGTAAAATAATTATTATAGGTAAATCCTGCGCCTACGTGTATAATAAAGGCAAAGAAAACCATCGCATAAATGTTGCTTATAAAGTTGACACTGACGATCATCACTACCACCACCAACAGCTGTAAAAGAATATTAACAAATAGCTTACCGAAAAAAGGCCGGCTGATCAATGCTTTACCAATAAAGCCGCCCACCATCCATGCCAGCCCCAGGATGAGCGAGCAATAACCTGCCGTAACCGGCGTAAATTTAAAATGATGCTCAATGATGAACGGACCGGTCATGTTGTACATGATCACCATTGAATAAGCAAAGCACAGCATCAGGATGCCCAGGCTGAACGTGGTTGTTTTGATCATTTCCATGTATAAGCCGGCTATCTTTTTCAAACGAAATTCGGTGCGGTGACGGATGGTCTCGCCGCTATAAAAAGCCTCCATCACCGCTAAAACAGCTGCCAATGCTGCCAAAAAATAAAAGTTTGACTGCCAGCCGAAGGTAGTTTGGAAATAGCCTCCTAAAAACGGCGCCACTATGGGCCCCGCCGACCAGATAATAGTAAACATACTGAGGTAATGTTTTAACCGGTCGCCCTCATAAACATCAACAAAGTAAGCCCGTTTGGCCACCACGATCATGGCCACCGTAATACCGTGAATTACCCGCATAGCATAAATGACATAAATGTTGCGGGTAACAGCAATAACCAGGCTGGCCAGGATAAATACCAGCAATGCACCCATGCTGAATTTGTACCGGCCGTATGAATCTAAAATACTGCCCAGGAACAATTGCGAGACGCCATAGCTGACCAGGAACAGCGTGAGGGTTAATTGCACCTGTATGCTGCCGATATGCAGATCGGCGCCCATGCTGGGTAACGAAGGAATATAAATATCGGTAGCGAAACCCGACAGCGGCAATAATGCAAAAGCTAAAACCGTTGAAACACGCTGATTTTTTAATGGTGATGCTGCAATAGGTGATGTTGTGCTCATTGCCGCAAAGTTAACAAGCGCCCAAATGCGGATTGTTGGGTGGAAGTAATAAGAATGAAAAAGTTGTGTTGGGGGATGACGGTGTTTTACATAGCGATGGGTTTGAAAAGCTGTCGCTATGATGGTAATTCGCACGACAGGTAAGTGTAGATACAATCTCCAGGCATAGTTGTCCGTAAATGCAAACTCGAACAGCGAGGTTTCATCTGCCAAGTACAAGTTGGTGATGTTTTAATTGTACCTAATAAATTGGATTGACTATAGCTACAGCCTAGGGAATACCGGTTACCTTGAATTAAGCGAGTGATAACCTACCCTGCCTATCGACCGCCACATCGCCAGTTCTTCTTTGTACCTGTCATTAATTACCTCGCAGGTAGTGTCAATACGCATGGTAGGCCGGTCGGTCAAATTGTAGGCTGGCCACTCCGGAACATCCTTTGCAGCAGGCTTACCAGTCCTTGCAAAAGTAGTCCATAGCTCCGCCATATGATGTGATGCCACAAAGCGCCCAGGCTTGTTCCCGCTTAAAAAACCGGCCGGCGCGCCAGGCACTTCATTATTGAATTTGAACGTAATATCCATAGCATGCGGTGTACCGAACGGGTAATCAGTGCCGGGGATCTTTGCTTCTGATTTATAACCAAAATTGTACAGATACACGGGAGCGCCATGTTGCTCCGCTTTCCTTTCCGCTATTGCAATGGTGCCAAGTCCCATCATATTAATTGATTTAACAGCCATCCAGATATCACTTGCAGATGCGTTCGGCCTGGTTTGCCTGTAGGTCGCAATTATTTTTTGCGTATCAGCACCAAACTCCGGTTGAATTTTTGTTTGCAATGCTTCAAATGTAAAGTCGTTTTTCAGTGCACCGGTATCATGCGAAGCCATCGCGAAAAATGCCCATTCATCCTCGTTCCAGCCCGTCATTAGCGGCTTATCCTTTGATATTCGCGGTGCAACGGGATCGAAAGGGTCATGAGGCAGAGCAATGCCATCCACTACCGGCGCAAAATTGTTAGGGACGAACCCTACCACGCCGTGTTTGCGGATATAGTCGCTGTCAGCCATTAAGGGGGGAACTTTATTTTGAACATCGACCAGATCCCCGATGGGAACATCAAGTATTTTTTTCCAGTCCTTGATATCGATATTCAGTTCCTTAAACACCAATTTCGTCATTTCGATTGCTGCCTCCTTTGGCAACATTCTAAGACCGGGACCGCTTTCAATTGAAGCCTTATTGAAATACGGCGCTGCTGCAGGCATGGCATATAAACAGCTTGTTTTTGCGCCACCGCCTGATTCGCCCCAGATCATCACATTATCAGGGTCGCCGCCAAAAGCTCCAATATTTTTTTTCACCCATTTTAAGCCGTCGACAATATCCAGAAGGCCGTTATTACCGGAACCGGCATATTCCGGGCCTGCAATGTGCTCCAAATAGAGAAAGCCCATTAATCCTAATCTGTGATTTGTCTCTACTACAACCACATTAAAAAAGCGGGCGAGGTTTGAGCCATCCTGATCAAGGGCGCCACCAGAGCCGTTAGAAAAACCTCCTCCATGATTGTAAAACATCACAGGACGTTTTTTATTATCATTACCTGGCGTCCAAACATTTAAAAACAGGCAGTCTTCAGCTGGCTTAGGCTCGTTTACTGCACGAGATTGAAATTGTGGTTGGATAG
>JBDUDE010000741.1:0-2968 GCA_040003105.1 Mucilaginibacter sp.
CATTGTTGCGATATATGGTTGCATTAGTATCAAACACAACATTTATAGAATAATTGCCCGCTGCGGGCAATAGTAAATTAAGGCTATAAACGGCGCCCTGGTCGTTTGGGTCATCAGGCTGTGGGCCGGCCAAAGGCGTTGTGCGGGTGGCAACGGCGTTAATGGTTGAGGTTGACACCGTCCTGCCGCTGGCATCATTCACATTAAAGGTAATTTTCCCCGAGTTACCGATATACAACCTGGCACTTTCAATAACCACGGGGACTTTTGTATTTACATTTACGTATGGCGTAAACTGGTTATACCCGCCGCCGGTAAACACTTTTTTTGTGGCGGGGCCGATTGTTCCTTTAAAATCGTTTACCCCCGCATAAAACGTGTTGTTAACCGGGGCAGTTGCGGCCGTACCCGGCGAGCCCCATGCAACCGGTATGGCATCCCCGATATTTTGGTACCATAATATTGTTCCATCTGCCGTGCCGGTTAGGCGGTAGTCTTTACTGTCGGTACAATAATAAGCCGTTAACCCGGTTGCTACGGGTGGCAGGCTGATGGTTACCGCAGCCGATACCTGGTTGTTGGCGGCAACAGGGTCGCCGGCAAGGTTGGTAAAAGCGATAATATTATAGGTTGCCCCCGCTAATGCATTAAACGGCGTGCTAAAGGTAAAATCATCCTGCTGTTGTGGTTGCAACGTGCCCGGGTAAGTCCCGGTTAGCGTGGTTACAACATTATTTGCATCGGTAATGGTTACCGTTACCGGGATATTGCTGATTGGCAATCTGCCAAAGTTTTTTATTGATACCGTAACCTGGTTAGCATCCGAGCAGGAGCCGGTGGTGCTGGGGCTTACAACAGCCGTAGCGCCGGCATCCGTTGCAGGCAGCAAAAACTGCACCCGGTAGTCCTGTGTTTCGCCTTTGGCATAGGTGCCGCAAGACTGTATTACCGATGCATCGTTGGTTTCGGTAAGCACTACGCGCATAATGCTAAAATCGCCTGCCACAACTGTTGCCGGTACGGTTATATTTGTTGTATACGAGCCCGTTCCGTTAATAATACCGGAGGTGGCCACCAGTTCATTGGCCTCATAGACGCCGTTGCCGTTCCAATCGATATAAACTTTGGCAGCTTTGTTAAAATTGCTGCCGCAGGTGCCCAGGGTAAGACTTAACGGGTATGTTTTTGCAAGCTCGAGTTGTATGGTTTTGTCGGTATGGTCCGAGTAGGCGGTGCAGCCTGTGGGTGCTGTATAATTAAGGTTTGAAAGCGTTACGTTATTAACCCGCGAATCGGCGTTTGACAGCGGCGTTGATACACAATAAACATGCCCCCCCACCCCTGTTGCAATAAGCGAATAATCCTGTAGCCCGCCCAGCAAAGTTCCTTTGTGCGAAACGGTAATAGTATAGGCCTTGCCGGTTACCGCTCCGGGTATATACACCTGCTCTATATTATCCAAAATATTATCACCTGTGGTAGCCACTGCAGCGGGGTGCAACGGGTCGAGTATCCAGGGCTTAAACGTGTTAGTGCCGTCGCTCACCCTAACGTCAAGGTCGTTCACCAGCTTCGGGGTGCGGCTGTTAATGGTGCCATCGGCGGTTACGGTACCAGCGGGATCAGTCCATGATATCG
Source organism: Mucilaginibacter sp. (assembly GCA_040003105.1). Taxonomy (GTDB): domain Bacteria; phylum Bacteroidota; class Bacteroidia; order Sphingobacteriales; family Sphingobacteriaceae; genus Mucilaginibacter. Next base: position 1,639 of record JBDUDE010000741.1, read on the forward strand.
ACACCACCAGCGGTCCCTGGCCCGAGGCCACCACGTTAAAAGTTTGTTTTTGGCCCTGCTGCAGTTTATCTTCTGTCACCAGGCTTTTGCCGCCATTATCCGTTATCGCCTGGGCGGCTTTCTTCATATCCAGCAGTCCCCACCCGTAAATATAATCGGGCCCTGCCCTGCCCGCATCAAATGCGGTATGGCAGGCCAGGCCTTTAAGCGTAGCCGAACGCATAAAATTGCCGCTATTTTTATTGGCGTAGTATTCCTGCAACAAATAAAGTGAGCCCGTTACGTTAGGTGCCGACATGGAGGTGCCCGAAAGCGTAATATATGATGTTGAACCGCCGCTGCCGGTTGATAGTACGTTAACGCCGTCACCAACAATATCAGGCTTTATGCGCCCATCGTCAGTAGGGCCATAGCTGCTAAAGTAGGCAATGCTGATATCGGCGCTGGTTGTGGGGCCGTTTGGCAAGGCGTTTACCGCCCCCACCGTTAAAACATTTTTAGCGTTGCCCGTTGTGGCAATAACATCGTAGCCATCATTATTGCTGATGCCCGCCGGCCTTGGCCCCTTATCAACCAGTGTTTGGTTGGTTTTGCTGGCATAGCCATAGTAGTCATCGCCTACGGCCGGCCCTGTATCCGCGTGGCTATTACCTGCCGACTCCACAATTAAATAGTAAGGTGCGTTGTAGGCTATTTTGTCCCAGGTTTGGGTGCGGTCGCCATAAAAGCCAAAGCTGTAGTCGACACTGTCGCCGGGCAGGCCGTACCATTCCCAATGGTTTGCGCCATCGTTAAAATACCAGCCCGCGGCATCGCCATAGGAGTGGTTTGACAACAGCAGGCCCGATGCTGCAGAACTCATTTCGCTTACATCGTTATCAAAATCGTACGATTGCAGGGTGGCGGCATTAAATGCCATCCCTTTAGCCGGTGCGTATACACCTTTTGCTATCATGGTGCCTGATACGTGCGTGGCATGGTCGATTACCCCGGTAGAATCATGCAGAGTTATGGTTTTGCCCGCAAATTCCTGGTGGCCCTTGTAAACCGAACCCCCATCCCATATCGCCAGTTTATTGTTGAGCCCTGCACTTGCCCCCGAAAGGTTTAAGCCCGTTGAACCGCCGGGTTGCACTGTATTGGTACCGGTGGTTGCTGCAGCCGTAGTATTATTATCTGTTTTTAGGTAGATAGGGAAACCCAGGCTGTTTATCCCTTGCAGAGATATCACGCCACCATTTTTTGTTTTTCGCCTTACTGCCCAGCCATTTTTTTTTGCCAGCGCTAAAGCTTTATTATAGTTAAGTATAAAGTTGTTATGTGATTTTGC
>JBDUDE010000283.1:0-9920 GCA_040003105.1 Mucilaginibacter sp.
GTATCTCCAGGCTAACGTCGTTGGTTATAAAAACAAATGTTGCGTCTTTGTTCTCCCGGTCAAGTTTCATGATGGCGTTTAACGATGGCTGGTCGATGTTAATTTGCGATATGCCCGTGCTGCCTTTTGCGCCCAGGTTTTTGTTGATGTTGTAACCCTTTATTACATAATTAACGCTGTAACCGGCAATGCACAGGCAAACCGCGGTAAACGCCAACTGATAGCCGCGCTTTAACCGGCTTACCAAATAAATCATCCCCGGTGCTATCAGTATACCGATGATGCGAAAATGCCGGGCCTCGTACGAAATATTAAGTTGTTTCAAATAGGCGAAGCCGAAAAACAATAATGCTCCGAAATAAAAAACGAAAATAAAGAGCCGGTAATTATTATTGTGCACCAACTTTATCAAGGCTAAAATCAGCAATAAACTTAATATAGCCAGGCTAAATACTATGGCAACCGACCAGAAATGGTTAAACATTGGCTTGCCAAAGTTATACAACAGCCCATGGAAAAAATCATCCAGCGAAAAGCCTGAAAGCAGCGGGGTTGAAAGCGGGAAACTGAACGTGGTTGTTGTTAATTTAAAACCTTTTGAAACGCTAGCCGGGCTTTGGCCTTTTGAAAGAAAGAACAAATAGATAGTGACTAACGAAATCGCGGCAGGTATGCCAATCCATAACCCTTTTTTTGCCCATTCAGCAATGCCTTTGCTGCCTAATGATAAGCGCACCCATAAACAACAAAGGCCGGCGACATACATCCACAAAAAAGAGGACTTAAAAAAGAAGCCTATCCAGCCGGATAGCAACAAGAAAAGCAATAATTTCCAATCCGGCTTTTGCAGCGATACACAACCATATAAAAACCAACCTTCAAAAGCAAAAAGCAAAACTTCACCCCCGCTGTAAAAAACATACGGCACAAAAAAAGCAACCTGGCACATAATAAATAACAGGCTTAATGCTGATATCATTGGTGTAAACCCGATTTTTTTAAAGAAACTGTAAAAGCCGGCCAGTCCGCATAGCTGCGCCAACGCCACGGTTATTGCCATTGCCTGCCCGGTGTTAACGCCTGTAGTGAACTTAAAAAAATAAGGAACCAGGTATTGGCCCGGCGCCCACCATGTTATAAATTCCGTATAATTTTGAGCGATGTCACTTTGGTCGGGTGCAACCATGGTATTAAACGGGCCGCCCAATTGCATGCAGCGCAAAACCTGGAAACCATTTGCCGGGTCGGGGAAAAGCGCCGGTGGAATTAAAACCAGAAGCACACCCAGCAGTACTACCACGACTGCAATAATTATTAAAATAGTTTTGTGACTTGATTTTTGGTTAGCGGTCATATTTTTCAAGAAGGAATAGCACGTTGTTGTCGTTTATGTTGTACACAGGTGTTTTTCCGGTCTTATCCTTTAAATTTTCGAAATGTACGCGATATTTCTCCGTCAGTCCGGGGTCGGCACCGTAATGGTTTAAAAAGAACCTTTTGTCTAGCGATATAGCATCCGAATAAACAAGGCTCAAAAAACCCAACGATCCATATATTAATAACGCAGTAATTTTGAGGTAGCGCGACTTAATAAACTTAACCAAGTAAGTGTATAGCAAGTACACAAAAACCGGGATTACCGGTATCAAAAACCTTGTGTCGTAAAACGGCCACAAGAAAATCATGACCAGGTAAACCAAAAACACCCAAAAAGCAAGGTGGTTCAATAGTTTTAATTTAACGACTGCCTTAACCCCGAGATATAATGCGACAGCTCCAAGTACAAGCAACAAGTATTGGGCAGTATCGAAGCCACCCATTTTGATAGCTCCCGCAATCTTACTGTAAGGCATATTTAATACCATTTCGCCCAGCTCTTTAAAATGTAATTCAAGCCGACCTATTATTGATGATGGCTCCCTTATCATTGTTCCCAAATTCAGTTGAGTTAAATACCCAATTTTGGCTTCGAAAAACGAATATTTTATAATGAACAGTGCAATAGCCGCGACAAGCACGAAAACTAATCCACCAATTAATATTTTACTGGTTGCTAATTTTGTCCTGTTGTTATAAATAAGGTGAAATATAATGCCAGGAACGATTGCGATTCCTGCCGTCCTCGTATAAACGCTTGCGGCGGTTAACAACAAAGCGGGGATAAGACTATACAGTTTTCCTTTAAAAACAGCCGACCAAAAGTATATGCCGGCCATAAAAAGCAGGGTAAACAGTTGGTCGGATACCGGTAGTGTAAAGTGCTTAATGTTTACAAAGGATAGCAATACCAGCGAATAAAAAATAAGCCTGTTATCCACCGGTAAAAGCTTGGTGAGCAGGTGGCATGAAAGCAGCACGCAAGTTATATTAAGTGCGGTAATAGCCATCGGGAATGGCAGGTGCAGCTTGTCAAACAAGTACAAAAGCCATGGGTAACCGTGGGGCAGCACATCATGCGCCGCGATACTGCTGTTACCCAGCCCGCCCTTAAAATACTCCAGAATATTCAAATACCTTATGCCATCGGTAATCAATCGCAAAGGCGTAAAAACATTCAGCAGCACCAAAAACATAACCAGGCAAAATAGCCCGGTAGCAAACTTATTGGTTTTATTGTTTTGACTATTTAAAGTTGTTACCAATATTGGTTAAGAGTTTATTACACGGTCGCGGATTTTTACGGCCGGATTGCCCTGGTATATTGAATAGGCTTCGAGGTTTTTGGTAGCAATGGATCCACTGGTAAGTACAGCATGCGATGCCACAGTCACGCCCAGGTTAACCATCGCGCCGGCGCCTATCCAAACTCCGTCCTCGAGCGTAAAACCTGCGGTTATCAAGTCGAAAGTGCTCTTTTTATAATCGTGACTGCCGGTTAGTAAAACTGCGCCCTGCGAAATGCAGACATTATTGCCAATGGAGACCGGCACCAGGCAATCTATCCAAACGTTTTCACCAATCCAGGTTTGATTGCCTATGGTTAGGTGCCATGCATACTTTACATTTACACCTGGTTTTATGGTAACCCCCTGCCCTACCTTAGCGCCGAACAACCTCAACCAAAAAATCCTGAAACCGCTTGACGGCAGCAAACTGCTTTTTAAAAAAATCGCATTCACATAAAACCACAACAGCCTTTTTAACGCACGGCCGCCTGGATGGAAAGGCGAGTTGTTATATGATGACAGGTCAGTTTGCTGCATGATGGTTAAGTGCTTTATCGTTGCATTTTACCCAAAAATATAGGGTTATAGAAATAAGTAAATATACCATGATATTAAATATGGCGTGATGGTCGATAACCCGGTTTTCGTTCCGGGTCCAAAACAAGGCCAGCAACACAAACCGGGCGACATTTAAAACCTGTATACCCAACAAACCACATAAAAGAAAAATTATTTTTGACTTAAACCTTACCGGATATGCCAGCACAAAGGCAGAAAAAAAACTCATCACCCCAAGCCCCAAACAGGAGTAAACCAGCTGGATAGTGGCATGGCCCGGCACCAAAAGTTCGTACTCATTGGTAATGGACATGAAGCCCAACCAACCAAGCACCTGTACACTACTTTTTAACAGCAGCCAGCGCAAGCCCTGTATATAATTTAAATGGTCGGCCAAAAATGCGCTGTAGTGGTTACCCGGCGAGGTAACGCCAAAATAAAATATATTGAAGTAATAAAACGCAGCAAACAGCCCAATAAACAGCAACACAAATTTCACCGGCGAGGCGCCGTTTTCAACGCCTGCCTCATTGCCTTGTTTTTGCTTTAAAATCTCGTCTATCTTAATATCAACTACCAGCCTAAACCAAAAGGCCTGCAAGAAATGAAATATCACCCCGGTTCGCCCGTCTAAAATACCCAACTGAAAAAACATTCGGTAAATAAAATAAAGCATCGGCCTAACGTAGCGGGGGAGTTTCCACCAGAGTTGCTTCAGCCAGGCGGTACGTTCATCCGGCGAACCCCAAAAATGCGGCTTTACCGTTTGCGAACGTATCTGCATCATCCGCTCAACTTCTTCTTGTGCCACCAAATCACTGTAGCGGTTATGCTTGGCTATCCAAAAGCTGATGTTGTTTTCTTTTAAATTCTCCTCAATTATAACGCCGTCTTTCCAAATAACAGTCTTGCCCGGAACGACCATGCGATGGTCCATGCCTTCGTTCAAGTCTGAATAGCCAACACCAAACCGCATCATTTTTAAAAGGTAAAAAGGCGAATACCCCCCATGTTTAATCCAGCGGCCTTTGAAATAGTTTTTGCGGTTAAAGTAAATGCCGTCTATATCACCATAATCTTCGTCCTTAAACGCGCTTAGTTTTTGGTTAAGCTCCGCCGTAACCACCTGGTCGGCATCCAGGCAAATTACCCAGGGCGTTTTTACATTAAAGTTTTTTAGGGCGAAATCCCACTGCATCGGGTGGTTTTCAAAGGCATGCTGTAAAACTGCGGCACCGTAGTCTTTTGCTATCGCGACGGTGTTATCCCTACTCCCCGAATCCAATACAAAAACCGGTGCCTGCAGGTTTTTGATAGACTCCAGCAGCCGGGGTAAGTGAACTTCCTCGTTATAAGTTATAATGATAAATGAAAATTGCGCGTTCACTATAGCCTTGCCTTAATAATCATGCTCTTCCAAAAATACGGAAACCTGCCGCAGCCCCTGAATTGGGCAACTGTAAACCCGGAATTGGTTAAAACCTTCGTCAATGTTTCCCTCGACCATAGTTTGATATGCCCACCCAACCACAAGGGGTCCAGGTGACTGTCCCACCGGTTAAAAATGCTTAGCGTTAGGTTTTTTAGGTAGCCATGGTAAGGCGTTGTGATAATAAGTTCGCCGCCCGGTTTAAGCTGTTGTTTGCAAAAATCAATAAAGGCCTGCGGGTTGTACAAATGTTCGATAACCTCGGTTGATATGATGGTATCGAAAGGTATGGCCTGCAATTGCGGCGGCAAAGCATCTGACGATAAATCCTGTACGAAAAAACGGTCGGGGTTTGTTTTTTGCGCGATGGCTATGCCTTTTTCGGAAGCATCGGTGCCATAAGCGTTGTACCCAAGCGTTATCAAATGGTTTACCAGGTAGCCGTTGCCGCAGCCTAAATCAAGGATGTATTGATTTTTATCTTTATCAATTAAGCTGATAAGGTCATTCAGCTGGTAGCTGAAATTGTGCGTGGGGCCATCGCTGTGGAAACCGTAATCCTGGTAATCAGCCATTAATTATATTTTTATATAGTTCAGCATATTCTGTCACGAGGTGGCTTTCGTCAAAGTCTGTACGGATTTTACCCGGTGCATTTGTGCGGATGTAGTTTAACTCATCCGGAGCGCTTTGAATAAAGTTAATCAAATTAGCGAAAGCAGGGGCATTTAATTCGCACGCCCAACCCAGTTTATTATCGCTAACATAGTCCCACAAGCCCACAAACCGACTTAGCAACACAGCAGTTCCTTCGCTTAAGCTCTCAATAACTACATTGCCAAAATTTTCATCGTATGATGGCAGCACAAGCAAATCATTTTCGGCCAGCAGTTTGAATTTATCGTCACCTCTAAAACCAGCCCACTCGATATTTGCCGCAGTCCCGTTTTTTTCGGCCAGCGCTGTTAAGGTTTCTATGTAAGTTATATCTCCGTCTCCAACTATCGTAAGTTTATAGGGAAAAGTTAAAACAGGCAAAGCATTTAGCAAAATATCCAGTCCTTTTTTTTCTTCAATCCGCGATAAGAAAATCAGCCTGAAAACGCCCGGCAGCCTGTCGGCTTCAACGGAGCGCTCCGGCAGCCTTACAAAATTTGGGATGTTAGCGATACTTTTTGGTTTAACAATTTCACCAATGGCCTCTGCCTCCTGGTTTGAGGTTGCGTGTATATGACAACGTTTTAATAAAGGCTTACCCAATAAATGATGTATAAGCCATTTGAAACCGATGTTTTTATTGTGAAACGAATAAGGGCTTAATGTGCCTCTCGGTGATACTACAACAGGCACGTTGCGCATTAATGCTACTATGCACGAGAATAACGAAACCAAATTCCACCATGCGTGGATGTGCACAACGTCAAAACGTTTGACTTGTTTCCACAGTTGACGTAACAGTGCCGGGGAGAAATGACTATGGTCCTTTGTTAACCGTTTAAAGTATGTGACGGTAACGCCATCAACGGTTAAAGGTATATTAGGTGTTACGGTCAATTCTGTTTTACCGTTTGCCGTAGTGGCATAAGCTTCGGTTTGGATGCCTGCTTTTATTAGCTGTTCGGCTAGCATCGATACCGACATAGTTGGTCCGCCATAAATATAAGCAGGTTTGTAGGCCGCACATATTTGTAGAACCTTCAAATTTCCTGAAGTATATTTTTCGCCCGCAGTATTTTAAACACAACAATCATAGTTATATAACTCCAAAAAACCGCGTTTACAATAAACTCAAAACTCAGCCCACGCCAGAATATTTGAAACAGGCCGCTAAATATCAGCGCTGTGCCCAAAATATACCCGCCAAATAATTTTTCGGCCTTTATCGCTATTATTTGCGCCGCCGCACCATAGGCAAACAAATAAATAAAAATACCGATGGCACCATATGATAAGTAAGCATCAACAATATAAGCCGGCTTAGCCGAAACGTTTGAATTGCGGTTTACCACACCCGCCGCGTACACACGCTCCATAATCAAATCTTCGGTTATAGGTTTTGCCGGCCACAGCACACGTGGCACTATGGCGATGGCAGATTGTTTAAGCAAATCGGTTCCGTAAAAATCAACGGTGGCAGGGGTCGATTTTACAAATTTTGTAAACATTTCAATCTCGCTTAGCCGGTATATTAAAAAGCCCCAGTTACTATTGTCGCCTGCGTCCTGGTTAAGTGCAGCATCCAGCGCAATTGCAGCTGCATCATCTTTATTTTCGTCGCCCGACCAATTGTTCTGGCGAAGGCTACCCACAAACGCCGGCAGGTAGACAAACATCAACAACAACAACGGAACGAAGGTGACGGTTACAAATTTCTTATAGTTGGGGTACAAAAACACCCCTAAAACCAAAATACTGATAATGATGGGCTCCTTAAAACCAGAGGTAAACGCCTCATAAAAGTTAAACAGGTATAAGGCAGTACAAATCAGTGTATTTCCCATTTTTTTTAGCGGTATAGCAAACGCAAGTGCAAGCGTACCCGCAATAAAGCTTAACGAACCCAACTGTACGTAAAACTGCGACAAGCCGGGCAGCTTTAGAAACAACAGTGATACCGGGAAACTTATTAAAGCCATCTGCAACAAAAAATTTGCAAGCTTTTCTTTTTCGATATAATACTTTGAATGCACCGGGTACTTCATAAACATTAAAATACCCAACACAAAAGCGGCATGTGCCAAACAATAATACCGCTGGCACTGTGCGGCGAGTTGCAAAGCGGTCTCATCCGGCGCCAATACCGTATTTACCTTCGTTAGGTACTCGTATCCCATCAGGCTTAAAAAGTAAAATATGGATGTGCAGCACATGTAGCCTGCAAATATTACCTGGACAATGAAAATCGGCCGCATTAGTTGCTCGGCCAGCGTGCGGTCGTCGGGCAGCGCTTTTATTTTACCGGTGAGTGTAACATAAAATATAAAAAATGACCCGAGCCATGCCATGAAATAGGAGGCCACAGGCCACCCGGAAAATAACATAGCGAAGCCCCATGGCAAAAACAGCAACAGGAATTTAGCGTAGTTATTTTGTTTGTCCATAATTTATACCGGGATGCAAAATAAATTACCGCCTTCAGCCGCCGCAGCGGTTTTCAACAATTCACATCCCACTGATGATACCTGGTAAATTGAATACCCTATTTCCTGCAGAAAAGCATAACAGTCGGTAATGTTTTGCCCGTTATTGCGCCAGTAGTTATCATCGTACTCAAAAATTATTCGCGGCTTGTGTTTATTCAGCGTTTTTGTCAACCCGCGCAATACCTGGAACTCAAACCCTTCGACATCAATTTTTACCAGGTCAAGCGATGATAAGTTTCGAATTTCGGGCAGGTCGTCGGCAACTTTAATTAATACGTGTTGCATGCCGGGCCCGCCTGAATTTCCGCCAAGGCTAAAAGTGCCCTGGTTCCACGAGCCGGGGTTTACTGCAAAATCGGCCTCGCTTTCCTCGTCGGACAAAGCATAGGGAAATAGGGTGATATTATCCGCCTTGTTAAGCAATACATTCCGGCTAAATTTCTCGCGGAGATACTCCAATGGCTCAAAGGCAAAAACTTTTCCCGTTTGCCCGGCACATTGCGCCATGCGAATGCTTTGTAAACCTATGTTGCCCCCAATATCCAGTGCATTGCCGCCATCTTTAAGCGATATCCGTATCAGCTTGTTAATTTCATCTTCGTAGGTACCAGTACTCAATATTGAGTATTCAATATAACTATCGGCGCTGGTGTAAATAGCAATATCCTCATTGGTCAGCCAAACAATGCCGTTGTTTATGCTTTCTTTAAGCTGTGCCGATGGCTTAAGCAAATTAGAAAGGCGTTCCTTACCGGGCAGTTTCCAGTTGCGGGTAAAATCAAGTTTTATACGGTCAAGTCGCTTCATTCAATAATTTATTTTCAATTGCCAGGGCAATTTGCTCAAAACTCCAGTCTTTAATAATCAATTCCGATTGCTGCCCTAATCTAACCAATTGCTCTTTATCTTTAGTTAAATGCTCCAAATTACGGGCAAGGTTATTTTCATCGCCCGATTTGAAAACAGCACCGTTTTCGCCTATTTTTACCAGGTCGGCGGCACACCCTACCCTGTCCGATGCTAATATTGCCGTCCCGCAGGCCATGGCTTCGTTAATGCTTAAGCCCCAGGTTTCGCTTGCCGAAGGTAAGCAAAACAAGTCGGCGGCCTGGTAAAGCACCGGCATGTAACTTTGGTTTTTAAAATCCATAAAATGAATATTAACAGCATCACTACCGGCGGCTGTCTCCTTTAACTTTTTCTCATCAGGGCCGTTACCGGTTAAAAGTAAATGTACATTTGGCTTTTTTAAGGTAATGAATGCAGCAAGCAACAGCTCGAGATTTTTTACCGGTTCAAATTTACCGGCATACAAAACCAATATGTCTTGCTTACCAATATTTAACAATGCGCGAAGCGCTTCGGCCTCTTCGCTGCTCTTCAATCCGAAGCGTTCATTATCTATGGCATGCGGTGCAAAGCTTAGCTGGTTTTCTTTCAGTCCGTATTTTAAATAGTAGGCTTTGTTATTTTTGCCCACATAAAATGCGTGGGTTATGTTGTTGTATACCCATTTTAAAAAAACATAGCGCAATATTTTTTTAAACCCGCCCGTTTCATTCAACAGGGTTGAATCGCCCCGGAAATATATGGGTAATTTATCGCTAAAGTGCCGTATTATTTTAAGGTGCGATTGGTATGCCCAGCCAAAAACCAACAAAGCATCGGGCTGGTATTTTCCAATCTGCTCAATGGCACCGGGGGTAATTATCCCCTTAAAATAATGCGAGCCCGGCGTTGGGGCAACATTTTCAAGCCACTCAAAGTCGTAACCGTCTAACAGCGGAATATCCCAGCTTACGGCTTTACCGAACCCAGGGTCATGTTTTGGCGCAGTAGTTTCACCAAGGGTATAAAATACTTTTATGCTGATGTTATTGCGCTGCTGCAACAGCCTGAAGATGGGTGCATAGTATTGAATAGGGTGGGTAGTAATAATGGCAAGCTTCTTCATTACTTATGCCACGTTGTTTTTTATAACGTTGTCAAACAGTTCGGTTTGTTTCGCGGTAAGGCTTTTGGCACTGTAGTTTTCAAACCCGGTTTTCAGGCGAATTGGTGTAAAAATACCCTTCGCCCAGTTTTCAAACAGCGGCTCCAACGCATTTGCCAATTGATTGGTTT
>JBDUDE010000869.1:0-2947 GCA_040003105.1 Mucilaginibacter sp.
TGTTCCCGGCAAATGTGCGGGCGCTGGGTGTGGGGTTTCCGTACGCCATAGCGGTATCGCTATTTGGCGGTACTGCGGAGTATATCGCCCTTGCGTTTAAACAGGACAACCACGCCGAATGGTTTTATTGGTACGTTACCATTTGTATTGTGGCATCGCTTATTTTGTATGTTACGATGAATGATACGAGGAAGCATTCCAAGATAGAGGGCGGGGAATAGACCATAGACCATAGACCACAGACCACAGACCATAGTTCATGGATGGTAGGGGCGAATTGAATTCGACCTCACAGGAAGGTAACGAACGAAAATACTACTGCTCACACAAAATGCAAGTTTTTCTGCAAACTTCTATTCTATCCGGGCTCTTTTGAAAAAGGGCAAATTGCCAATAATTATTACCAAACACCCTAAGAAAAAGCCCTCTGTTATGGCGACTAATTCGTGATTGGTAGGAAGCAAAAGAGCAAGGCCATTAACATCACCGGAATAGTCTCTATCAAAGGATATGATATGTATAACTAGCGATTCGAATAACCATCCGATGTTTGTTAAAATGGCGACGAGCAGTATGAAATAAACATTGCGATCTAACTTTTTGAAAAACAAAAAGAGTGGGGAAAACGAACCCAAAAGCATTAGCCAATATGCGAAATTATATCGCCCCGTGGCCTCTTTCCAAAAAGAATAGCCATTTATCGAAAAGACTAATATAACGAAAGACGCCAGGTTTAAAATAGCGTAAAATATCAATATCCATTTAATAATGGATATTGCGCTATTAAAATCGATTTTTTTAAAAAACTTCCGGGCCAGGATGATAGCCAGCACGCTTATAAAAATTCCTTTTATTAAGTGAGTGCCGATTAACCCCCAAATTTTGAAATATATTTCCATTCACATTTCTTGAGGACTGCCCCAAAGTAACACAAATAACTATCAAATAGCAGGGTTGGTAGCATATTCCTTCCAAAGCTCATCAACCGTTTTGCCGGTTTGCTGTTTCCAGGCCTCATCGGTGTAGGTATGTTTTCTTAACCGGCTATCCAGTTCCTTTACAATTCCTGGTTTTACTTTCGCCTCAATCCAAACTAAAAAACGGGCGGTAACACGGTAGGCATTATCATAGTTTTGCGTAGGTTTAAACTCAGGCAACACCCATTTAGCAGCAGGGTTATTAACGCCGAATTTGTTGCGGGCATAATCGGCAATGCCTTCGGTGAGCCAGCCGGGGCCAACGGTTTCGCCGTAGTCCTGCACAATGTGCATCACTTCGTGGGTAACCACGTCAATATCTTCGGGGCGCTTGTGCAGCCAGCTTGCGGCGATAGTAACCTTGCCGTCGGCGGTGGCGGCCACGCCTTTGTAACTGGTATCAACCGCCATTTTTACTTCTTTTAGTGTGCCGGGGTTGTAATCGGCCGCCAGTTTGGGGTAAACGATATAAAAAGTTTTTACCAGGCGGGTTAGTTCGGCGGTATCAAGCGTTGCGTCGTTGTTGGTAAGGGTTAATTTATAGCCGTCTTTTACATAAACTTTGCCGGTTTGTGCATTGGTGGTTTTTACAATTACGGCAGATAGTAGTGCTGCCAGCATAAATATTTTTTTCGTCATCAGTATTTTCGTTTTAAGCCGCAATAATAGAGATTTAAAAATCTGAAATGTGTGACTGACATGTAAAAATATAATGACCTCGCCGGAATTTTGACGATGCAAAATTTTACATTCTGTCAAAAACACGTTCTCAAATTGTAAGTTTTTAAACTTTGCAAATCGGCCTCGTAAAAAACACTAATTTTGCAGCTGCATTATTTATGACAGACACAAATACACTATATCAGCAAGCAGTATCCCTGTTGCAACAATTGATAGCCATACCTTCATTCAGTAAAGAAGAAAACCTTACTGCCGATGTAATTGAGCATTTTTTGCAGGGCAAAGGCGTAAAAACACACCGTAAACTCAATAACATTTGGGCATATAACCAGCATTTTGATGCTGCAAAGCCCACCATATTGCTCAACTCGCACCATGATACGGTTAAGCCCAACTCGGGTTATACCCGCAACCCGTACGACGCTAAAATTGAGGATGGCAAGCTTTACGGCTTGGGCAGTAACGATGCCGGGGGATGCCTGGTATCGCTTATTAATGTATTCCTTTATTTTTACGAGCAGGAAAATCTTAAGTATAATTTTTGCCTGGCGACTACGGCCGAGGAAGAAATATCAGGCGTTAACGGGCTTGAACTGATTATCCCCGACCTCGGCCAGCTTGATTTCGGCATAGTGGGCGAACCCACGTTAATGCAATTGGCTATAGCCGAGCGAGGTTTAATGGTGCTGGATTGCGTGGCTCACGGCAAGGCCGGTCATGCCGCCCGCGAAGAAGGGGAGAACGCTATATACAAGGCGCTGGCAGATATCGAATGGTTTCGCACCTATCGCTTCCCGGAGGAGTCGGAAGTTTTTGGGCCGATAAAAATGTCGGTTACTATTATCAATGCGGGTTCGCAACATAACGTGGTGCCTGCAAGCTGTACGTTTACGGTTGATGTACGGGTTACTGATGCTTATCGTAACGAGGAAGTGCTGAAAATTATTCGCCAACATGTTAGCTGCGATGTTACCCCGCGTTCTATCCGCCTGAAACCATCAAAAATTGATAAGGAACACCCGATAGTGCAGGCCGGCATAGCTTTGGGACGCACAACCTATGGCTCGCCAACTACATCCGACCAATCGCTGCTGGATATCCCTTCGCTTAAAGTTGGTCCCGGTGATTCGGCACGGTCGCATACCGCTGATGAGTTTGTGTATGTGGATGAGATTAGGGAGGGGATTGAGTTGTATATTAAGATGCTGGAAAGCATAGTTTAATAAAAAGACTTTGTCATTGCGAGTCTCCATCAGGGGTAAACCCTGATGGAGACTCGCAATGACAAA
>JBDUDE010000494.1:0-2945 GCA_040003105.1 Mucilaginibacter sp.
TCAGCCCGTTTTTATAATAGATTTTCCTAAGCACTTCATCCGGCAGGTTTAGCCCGTACATGCTCCAGAAAGCATGATACTTTCTTAATGGTGGAAAGTACTCGTCATCAGTCTCCAGCATCCTGAAATAAAAACCATATTCGGGCACACTCCAGGTATCCTTGCCGAATAATATCCTGTCCTGGTATTTTATAAAAAAGTTGCGGGCGGTTTTAGGTTCTCGTCCTATCTCTTCCATTACAGCGGCAAACTCGGTCATCACGTTTGGCAATGAATCGAGCAGTTTGCCCAGTGCATCCAGGTTGTTGGGCAGCCAATCCAAATGCGCGGCAATAAAAGTGGTGTGCGGATGCTTTGCAAAGGCGCGGTGCTGCTCGCCCATTACCTGCTGCCAGCCTGGGTACTGCCCTGCCGGCCTGGCTCTGCCAGGGTGTGTTTTCAGTTCCAGCCAGCGCTCATTTGTATTATCCATTTTATCAAAAAAAGCAATAGGTTCTCCAGTATGTATCAATACGGGTATTTTCAACTCGCCGCATTTTTCCCAGATAGGGTCAATGCGCGGGTCGTCAACAGCTACCCGTTTGCCGGTTTTGTCATAAATTTCAAGGCCCAATTCTTTGTACACCTTAAGGCCGCTGGCTCCGTTTTTTACGTCTTTTTCAAGCTGCGCAACGGTGTTTTTTGTCCAGTTCGGGTCGTCAATTCCTGTCCAGTCAATATTGGTGAAAACCAAAATACGGCCTTTCCCATTTTTATGCACGTTGTCCATTGTGCGGTTAAAATACTCGGGGCCGTTTACACTAAACAGGCTACGCCCTTTGTAGTAATTATCAATCATCTTACCTCCCCTGCCGCTAAGGTTTACCATTACCGCCATATTGAGGTTGTTCATGTCGTTTAATAATTCGCCCAGGTTTTGGCTGGGCATGTCCCACTGGTGGTTGTGCACATCAATAAAAGGGTATTTAGCTTTTTTTACCAAATGCTGTTTTACAACAAGTGTCGATTTTGGATTATAGGTTTCAATGTCCATTTTATCCTGCGCCGATGTACTAAAAACAGTTATAAACATCAACGGGAAGGCAAGGAGTTTTAAAAATTTCATACAGTAATAATAGGCTATTTACAGGTAATAAAATGTGTGATACTTAGCATTTCATGTCAGCGTTGTGTTAAAATAAGGATTTTCCATCGGTATGATTAGCTACCGCAACACCCGCAAGTTTAGCTAACGTCGGCGCAACGTCAACCGTATACGCCTTAACGTTGACATCTGCTTTTTTAATGCCCATGCCCATAAATATTAAGGGCACATAGCGGTCATACTCATATGGCGAACCGTGTATGTCGGTATCCAAATCAATCATGGTGTTTACCTTTAAACGCACCATCATACCCAACCTGCCAATTTCTGCCTGAAAATTATTCAGCGAAAAAAATGGCAGCCGTGGCACACGGTCGCGGCGGTGCGACTTTTTATAAAGCTCCAAAAATTTATCGCTGCTCATAGACTCATCGTTTAATTGTCCGGCGGTGTATACATCGGCAATAAAATCCTGTTTCAATAAAAAACTTTTAACGCCGCCTGTAATTGCATCGTTACCATTGGCTTTTAAGCTGCCGGCTATATGTTTAACTTTAGCCAGCACAGCTTCAATTTGCTTTTCGCCAAGTCTTTTTGCCCATTTACCTTTTTTAAGGGTTTGCTCAGGTATTTCGGGGAAACCATGGTCGGCCGAAAGCGCTACTACATAATTTTCTTTGCCAACGGTTTTGTCCAGGTAATCATAAAAATCGCCGAGGGCGATATCCATTTGCAGCAACACATTAAACGTTTCGAGGCTTGAAGGGCCAAACCCGTGATTAGTGTTATCAACCTGCGACAGCACTATCGACAAATAATCGGTGGTTATGCCCTGCCCCATATGCAATGAGGCGATACCCTGTTTGGCAAGAGCAAGTGTAGCATTATCGCAAAATGGCGGAAACCTAAACCAGGAATTATACCGGTTTTCTTTTTGTGCCTTTGCCGAAGCTGCATAAGGAAATACATGTTTTCGGCCGCCATTTTCAAAATCGGCATCGTCGGCGTTTGCCAGGCCAAGATATTGCTGCGGAACAATATTGTTCCACTCTTTCGACATCTTAAAAAATTCCGGCAGTTCGTTTTTATTAAAATCGTTAATCCATCCAGGCACTTCCGTTTTAAAATAAGTTGAGGTCACATATTTTCCCAAATCAATATTATACCAAAACACGTCCTCGCCCGGATGAAAACAATAAAGCGCCGAAGATATTTCGCCGGTACCTACACAAAACACTTTGCCTGCCGGGTTTTGCCGCTTAACCCACTCAGCTATGCCGGGCGTCAGTACTTTTTTCTCAGAAATACTTTTTACTGAAGGTGCCCCGGCAACCGTGTAATTGGAGTCGGCAAAGGCATCGGTAAATTTCAGGGTATCACCATCCTTTTCGTAAAAGGCTGCATCCACAATACCATGGTTTCGCGGGTAATTGCCGGTGGCCAATGTTACATGGCCGGCGTGCGATACGGTTATGGCGTGGTTATCCCAGGTATTTTTAAAGTTAGCGCCCTCGTCAAACATCCGTTTAAAACCTTTGGTAAAGGCCGGTTTATATCTTTCGAGCAGGTCGCCACGCAAACCGTCAACCGCTATTAAAACGATGAGCTTACCGTGCGGTTTCGGTGTTGGATTTGTAAAAGATGCCAGTATAATGCAGGGTAATAACAATAACGTTTTTTTCATCAACCTTTATTTACGGAATAAATTTACAAAAAACAGCAGGCGCTTTCGCGCCCACTGTTTCAGCATGGTGTTTAGTTTATATAGTTTGCTTTTATTTTTTGCGGACATAAGTAAGGTCGTAGGACACCTGGTAGGTTTTCCCGCCATCTGTTGATAATTCAAGGTATTGCCTTACGG
>JBDUDE010000945.1:0-2944 GCA_040003105.1 Mucilaginibacter sp.
AAAGCTCCTGAATTAACTATCTGTATTTTTTATTGACTTTTTAAGGTTTGACTACTTAATCTTTATGGCGAGGCTGCTATAAAAAAAACCATAAAACGCCTTCCATATCTTAACGACAAGGATGCCAACTTTATGAGTAAAGTTTTTGAAATCCCACGGTCAAAAATGAAATGCTACGAAAAGAAACAGTCAGGGCAGGCGGATTGGAACTCTTAAACACATTTAATGCAATACCACATAGCACAAATTAACATAGCCAAAATGCTGGCCCCGATCGATAGCCCTGTGATGGCTGAATTTGTGGCGAATTTGGACGGCATCAATGCCCTTGCCGAAGGTTCGCCCGGTTTTGTATGGCGGCTTAAAGAGGAGGGCAACAATGCCACCTCGATAAAAGTTTATGACGATGATTTTATCATCGTAAATATGTCGGTTTGGGAAAATACAGATGCGCTACGCCAGTTTGTTTACCAGTCGCACCATGTCGAAATATTTAAACAGCGCAGGCAATGGTTCGAAAAGATGTCGGACATGCACATGGCCCTGTGGTACATTCCTTCGGATTACACCCCAACCGCCATGGACGGCGTTGAACGGTTGAATTATCTGCGTAACAATGGCGAAACACCGTTTGCATTTTCGTTTAAAAAACAATTTACGGTTGAAGAACTTAACGCGTATACCCTTGGCAATACAATTTCTTAGCGTTAACTTCGGTATTTTTATAACCCCCTGTAGCGTTGTGTATTACTCTTCCGTAATACTTAATAAATAAACCGCCATGAAAGTGTTTTTATTTATTATTTGCATTTCGGCAGCAATTGCGGGCTGCACAAAAACACTTGTCGAGCCCGCAAATTTGATCGGCACCTGGGAACTGAGGCATTACTCGGGCACCATAGCCGGGGTAAATAAGGATGTACCTGCGGGCAATGGCGCCCTGTTGCAATTTAATGCCGATAGTACTTACCGGCACTTCACCAATTTTAAAGCTGATTACGACGGGCGTTTCAGGATAGTAAAAAACGGCGTTAGCTGGCCCGATGAAAAGCATGATGCCATTTACTTCGGCGAGAGTGGATCTCCGGATTTTTTGATTATAAAGGCTGATTCGCTAATTATTGGCAACACATACCCGGATGGCGTTACATCGTTATATTTACGTACCAAATAAGTAAACCAACAATAGTATGAGAGTATTTCTATTTGTTTGTTGCCTTGCCCTTGTGGCGGTGGGCTGCAAAAAAGATTTGCAGGGCACAAGGGTTAGGATAAAAGCTGCGGCAAACAGCGCCTTATTTGGCAAATGGGAACTTAGGATTACCAGGGGCGGGCTGCAGCCCGACGTAAACTTTGCCGCCGGTAACGGCCATATTGTTCAGTTTAATGCCGATAGCACTTATGCATTTTATACAGCCGGTGCCGTTACAAAACAAGGCAGTTTTCATATAGCAACGCTGAGTTATGCGCAGGGTACCCAAAAGGCTTACCTTGTTTACTACGACAGCAGCCCAAACGGCGAGGTGATTGATGTACAAAACGATATGCTGACCTTAGGCACCAGCATAGCCGACGGACCGTCGTATATCTACGCAAAAAAATAACCGCCCCAACCGCCCTCCCAGGTTTAGACACTTGAGGGGACGGAATAAACGATCACCCCCTGTTCACCTTGTACCTAAGCGCTTCAATGTCATCCCAAAACATCCAATGCGAGTTTAAATAACCTGCATCATATTTAAGATAAAACGCCTGGTAGGGGTTGGTGCTGTCAATACCTGCACAAAGGCTGGTGGCCCCCCGGACGTGCAGCCAGTCTAAAAATTCAGCCAGTAATTTTGCTCCAACTCCCTTTCGCTGGTATTCCTTTAAAATATAAAATGACTGAATTTCGGCGTCCTTTTCATAGCGTGCAGTAAGGTGCCCGGCAATATAGCCCACCATTTTACCATCAATTATTGCATTATAAACTACCCGTTGCGGCTTTGCGCTGGCCGGCGATTGCCCGTTGAAGTAGGTACTCCACCTATAATACCGGCTATCGTAATCAATGGCGACCGGCTCATTATCCGTAAATGATTGCAGCTTGCTTTCAATCTCTACATCAGTAAGCTCCTCAATATCTGCTATAGTTGCTATAACTATCTCCATTTTACTAATTGCAAGCTTCCCAAATCTTTACCGCCTCGACCGCCTCCTTCACATCGTGCACCCGCAAAATATTTGCGCCTTTGGTTAAAGCAATAGTATTTAAAGCGGTTGTCCCATTCAATGCTTCGGCGGCAGTGACGCCCAACAAGCCATAAATCATTTTTTTGCGCGATACGCCTGCAAGTATGGGCAACCCAAGCATACTGAAGTCCTGCAGCCGGTTCATTAATGCATAGCCGTGTTCCGGTTTTTTGGCGAAACCAAAGCCGGGGTCAATAACTACATCATGCACACCAAGCTGTTTTAGCCGGTAATGTTTATCAGCAAAATAATCATACACTTCCGTAAATACATCGTCATAAACAGCCAGCTGATTCATGGTCTTGGGATTGCCTTTCATGTGCATCAGGATGTAAGGAACCTGCAAGCGCGCAACCGTTGTAAACATATCCTCGTCCAACTGACCGCCGCTTATGTCATTGATGATGTGCGCGCCTGCATTTATGGCAACTTCGGCAACCCGCGAGCGAAAGGTATCTATAGATAAAATTGCATCCGGAAAATTCTTTACAATCACCTCAACTACGGGCAGTAGCCGGTCGGTTTCTTCTTGCGCGCTGATATCATCCGCACCCGGGCGGGATGAGTAGGCGCCGAGGTCTAAAAAATCAGCGCCGTCACTCAGCATTTTTTCAGCGTGTTGCAGGGCGGCCTCAATCCCCTGTTTACGGCTGCCGGCATAAAACGAATCGGGCGTAAGGTTAATAATGCCCATTACTTTGGGCCTGCTTAA
>JBDUDE010000868.1:0-2939 GCA_040003105.1 Mucilaginibacter sp.
AAAGATTTTACCAAATATGTTAACCCATTTATCGGTACAGGCGGCCACGGGCATACCTACCCCGGCGCTGTTGTGCCGTTTGGAATGGTGCAGCTTAGTCCGGATACCCGCTTAACCGGCTGGGACGGCTGCTCGGGTTATTACTATAGCGACACCACGGTTTACGGATTTTCGCATACGCATTTAAGCGGTACAGGTATTGCCGACTACTGTGATGTCCTTTTTATGCCAACAACCGGGGAACCACAGTTTAAAAACTCCGATTACATGTCGGTTTTTCAAAAGAAAAATGAGGTGGCATCGCCTGGCTATTACAAAACTCATTTAGATAAATACGATATTGATGTGGAGCTTACCGCCAGCACTCGTGTCGGTGTACATCGCTATAACTTCCCAAGCACTAAAGAGGCCAATATCATTATCGATTTACAACACCGTGACGTAGTGCTTGATTCGTGGATTGAGGTAGTTAACGACCATGAAATCCGTGGGTTCCGCCGGTCAAGTTCATGGGCTACCGATCAGTCGCTTTACTTTTATGCCAAATTCTCAAAGCCGTTTAAAACTTACGGCATAGCCGGCGACGACCAATTGCAAGAGGGCAAAAACAAGCTGCAGGGCAAAAACATCAAGATGTACATCCGCTTTGATAATCCAGGCGAAGTAATTTCAAAAGTCGGGATATCGTCCGTAAGTGCTGATGGCGCTTTAAAAAACCTGGACGCCGAAGTGCCCGATTTCGATTTTAAAAAAGTGCAGCGTGATGCGAAGGCTTTATGGGTCGACCAATTGGCCAAAATTGAAGTTGAGGGCGGAGGTCCGGATGCAAATGCACAGCAAGTTCCACAAAATACCCAGGATCCTAACGCCGGCTATAATAACCGCAACACCAACTATCGCGGGCGCGCGCCTAAAAAAGTACAACCCGTTGATTACGCTAAACAAAAGCATGTTATATTCTACACTGCGCTTTACCACGCCATGCTTGCCCCCAATGTTTACAGCGATGTTGACGGGCAATACCGCGGGATGGACCAAAAAGTGCACAAAGCCGAAGGCTTTAATTATTATACGGTTTTCTCGTTATGGGACACCTACCGCGCGGAAGACCCGTTACTTAATTTAATAGACCGTAAACGCACGCTTGATTTTATAAAATCGTTTTTGGCGATGTACGAGCAGGGCGGGCTGTTGCCTATCTGGCCGCTTGCATCAAACGAAACGTATTGTATGGTGGGCAACCATTCCATTCCTGTTATTGTAGACGCTTATGCAAAAGGCATCCGTGATTTTAATGCCGAAGAGGCGTTTACAGCAATGAAAGCCGCAGTAAACCGCAACCAGTTTGGCTTGGACTCGTACCGTATCAATGGCGTGGTATTGTCTGACGATGAGCACGAATCAGTTTCAAAAACTCTGGAATATGCCTTTGACGATTGGTGCATTGCCCAAATGGCCAAAATGCTGAACAAACCGCAGGATTATGCCGACTTTATTAAACGCGCCCAATACTGGAAAAACAACTACGACAGCCAAAACGGATTTATGCAGGCCCGCGCAAACGGCGGCTGGTATACGCCATTTGAACCCACCGAAATAAATAACAACTACACCGAAGGCAATTCGTGGCAATATTCGTTTTTAGCGCCACATGATATTGAAAGCCTTGCCGCACGCATGGGCGGCAAACAGGCTTTTGAAACTAAACTGGATGAGCTGTTTACCACCGATTCGAAGCTAAGCGGTCGCCAGCAGGATGATGTGAGCGGGCTGATTGGCCAATATGCTCACGGGAACGAGCCTAGCCATCATATGGCTTACCTGTATAATTTCACCGACGCACCGGAAAAAACCCAATTGTACATCAGCAGAATTTTGCGCGAGGAATACAGCGACAAACCCGACGGCCTATCTGGTAACGAGGATTGCGGGCAAATGTCAGCCTGGTATGTGATGAGTTCATTAGGGATTTATAACATTGCGCCGGGTCAGCAGCAATTTCAAATCGGCATGCCGCAATTTGATAAGGCGGTGATAAACCTGGAGAACGGCAAAAAGTTTACCATCACCAACCCCGGCAGCAGCATAAGCCGGGGCAATATTTACCTGCAGGGCATGAACCTGAATAAATTAGCCTATAATAAACTGTACCTCAATTACGATGATATTGCCAAAGGCGGCGATTTTGAAGTTTTAACCGGCAAACTGCCGAATAACATCTTCGTATCAAGTCTTGAAAAGCCAACATCGAAGATTACCGACAGCCTCATCGTATCAAACCCATACATTATAGCGCCGTCAAAAACGTTTAAACAAACTATTAAAGTTGAAATAGGGGTCGCCGAAAAAGATGCCAAAATATATTACACAACTGACGGCTCTGCTCCTACTACAGCATCAACATCTTACAGCGGGCCGTTCAATATTTCGGCAAATACAACCATCAAAGCCATAGCCATACAAAATGGTAAATCAAGCTTTGCAGTAAGCGGTATATTTACCAAAATAAGGGATGATATTAAGCTCACCCTTGTGAATAAATACCTGCCCAACTATGCCGACCAGGGGGACAATACACTCATCAATGGCATCCGCGGCAAAGCTAACTGGCGCCTCGGTAACTGGCAGGGCTATCAGAATAACGATGTGGTTGCCATAATTGATATGGAGCAAGTTAAGCCGATAAAGCAAGTAACCTTCGGTGCATTACAGGACAGCCGCTCGTGGATTGTATTCCCGAAACAAGTGGAGTATTGGCTGTCGGACGATGGGGTAAACTATAAACTTGCGGCAACTGTTAATAGCAAAGTCGATATTTCTGATTTGAACGTACAAACGCAGGATTTTATCGCACCGTTAAATACCAATGCACGATACATTAAAGTGATTGCCAAACAATATGGCCCTTTGCCGGAGTGGCATGAAAGCAAGGGAAGCCC
>JBDUDE010000004.1:0-9851 GCA_040003105.1 Mucilaginibacter sp.
ACCACCCATCAGCAGGGCAACTCTTCCTATGGCGTCTCTTCTATTCATATTATTAGTGAATTAAATTAGTGAGTTAGTGATTGAATGAATTAGTGAATGATTAATTTGAAGATTTGAAAATTAGCGAATTTGAAGGTGATTTGCAATGTTCATTTTCAAATCCTCAAATTAACTAATTTTCAAATCATTAATTCACAATTATAACGTCCATCCCTCGCGGTACTGGCGTTTAACGTATTGGTTAGCAGCATCAAAATTGGTAACCTTTTGGTTCTGATTGTCCCATAAGTATTTAATCGCTCCGCCTCTTAGCGAATGACCGCGCACGGCAAGGTTCGCCATCAGTAAAGCTTCGGTAAGCGGGCCAGCTTTGTCAAACGACGAGCTTAGCTCGGTTTTTCCGTAACCTGCAATACAACCTTCCACCCATTGCGCATAATGGCCTTCAGCACCGCCGGGGACACGCGCCCATTTCTGGGGGGCTTTTGCATCCTTGGTTAACGCCTTTGGCAACAATGTAGCGGCATCTGAATAGGTACTGCAGAACATTTTTCCTTTGGTACCGACGAATAAACAGCCGTTGCCTTGTTCGCCGCCCCAATCTTCGTTTGGTGCCAACTCATCCGGCCTTTCTGGCTGTATACCGCCATCCATCCAGTGCAACGTAACATTGCCCTGGGTTTTAGCTGTTTTAGGGAAAGTTAAGGTGATGTGGCTCGACGGAGGGCAGCTTTCAGGGAATCGTCCAGCTTTAAACTGGTCAACATAAACCCCGCCTACGCTAGCCTGTACGTCAGTGGCATAGCGGATATCCAATACTCTGAACGGAGCTTCAACAAGGTGGCAGCCCATATCGCCCAATGCACCGGTGCCGTAATCCCACCAGCCGCGCCAGTTAAACGGCACTAATTTATCAACGTAATCTTTTTTAGGCGCAGTGCCCAGCCATAAATCCCAATCAAGTTCTTTGGGTATTTCAGGCTGCGGTGCAGGCCATGCAATCCCCTGCGGCCAAACGGGGCGGTTTGTCCAGCAATAAACAGTGTGCACGTCGCCAAGCAACCCCGCATCATACCACTCCGACATTAAACGCGTACCGTCATTCGATGAACCCTGGTTACCCATTTGTGTAACCACCTTATATTTTGCCGCAGCTTCGGTAAGCAAACGCGCCTCGTACAGGTCGTGTGTCATCGGTTTTTGCACATAAACACCCTTGCCCAACTGCATACCATGGTAAGCTATTATAGCGTGGTTATGGTCGGGAGTTGACACCGACATGGCATCAAAGTGCTTGTGTTCTTTATCAAGCATCTCGCGCCAGTCTTTATAATACTTTGCCTTAGGAAAGTTTGCCCGCGTTTTGGCCGACCTTCTGTCGTCCACATCGCAAAGGAAAGCTATTTCGGCCTTGCCGCTTTTAGCAAAGTTGGCGATATCACTTTCACCTTTACCGCCGGCACCTACACCAGCTACCAGCAGTTTGTCGCTCGGTGCTAAAAAGCCTTTGCCACCAAGCACGTGGCGTGGCACTATCATAAAGCTTGCAGCAGCAATAGTGCCGGTTTTCAGGAATTCTCTCCTCGACTTATTGGTTATTTGGTCGGTCTGTTTTTCTTCAGCCATTTTATTTAGTTGTTATGTTTTAAATCAGGTTTTATACGTTGCCTTTTTTCAGTTCCTCAACAGCATGAGCTGCGGCGCGGGCCGTCATGGCCATGTAGGTAAGCGAAGGGTTCTGGCAAGCCGCTGAAGCCATTGCAGCGCCATCGGTTACAAATACGTTCTTAGCATCCCATACCTGGTTCCATTCGTTTAGTACTGACGATTTAGGGTCGCGGCCCATACGGGCGGTACCCATTTCGTGTATGCCACGGCCCAAAACACCTTCAGCGCTGAAACTATGAACATTTTTTACACCTGCAGCTTCAAGCATTTCTTTGGCATCGTTAGCCATATCAATACGCATCTTCTTTTCGTTGTCTTTAATCTCTACATCGAAAGATAAGATGTTCAGCCCCCACTTGTCTTTACGGGTTTTATCAAGGGTGATTTTATTTTCGTGGTATGGCAGTGTTTCACCAAAGCCCCCCATGCCCATACTCCATACGCCCGGTTCGGTTAATGCATCTTTAAATGCACCACCGATGTTCAGTTCGGCAATATCGCGGCTCCAATTCTCACGGCCCGCTGAACCCTGGTAGCCAAAACCGCGGATGTAATCGCGTTTTTCGCCGTTTAGGTTGCGGTAACGTGGTATATAAATACCGTTGGCCCTGCGACCGAAGTAATATTTGTCCTCGTAGCCTTCAACAATACCGCCCGCACCTACACCTAAGTGATGGTCCATAACGTTATGACCGAGCTCACCGCTGCTGCTGCCTAAGCCACCCGGCCATATGTCGGTTGCCGAGTTCATCAGTATCCACGCGCTGTTCAATGCAGATGCATTAAGGAAGATTATTTTTGCATAATACTCGTAAGTCTTATTTGTTTCAGCATCTAAAACCTCAACGCCTTTGGCTTTTTTGGTATCCTTATCATACAAAATTTTTGTTACGATTGACCACGGCCTAACTGTCAGGTTTTTGGTGGCCATTGCCGCAGGCAATGTTGACGATTGGGTACTAAAGTAAGCGCCGAACGGGCAGCCCAGCCAGCATTTATTACGGTACTGGCAATTGGTACGGGCCTGCAAGGGCTGCGTAATATTTGCCGTGCGGCCAATAATCATTGCGCGCTGATTTTTGTAGTGCTCCATCAAACGTTTTGACAGATCTTTCTCTACAACGTTCATTTCCATCGGCGGCATAAATTCACCATCGGGAAGGATGGCAAGATGGTCTTTATTACCCGAGATACCTGCAAATTTTTCAACGTAGCTATACCATGGCGCCAAATCTTTATAACGGATAGGCCAGTCGGTGCCAATGCCGTCTTTTAAATTCGCTTCAAAATCAACATCGGCCCAACGGTACGACTGCCTGCCCCACATCAGTGAGCGGCCACCTACGTGGTATCCCCTAAACCAGTCGAAACGTTTCACCTCGGTGTACGGGCTGTCTTTATCACTTGCCCAATAATCAAGATTGGTTTCGTTTAAGGGATAATCACGCTTAAGCGCGGGGTAATCCTTTATCATTTGCTGGGTACGCCCGCCACGGTGAGGGAATTCCCATGGGTCTTTATTGGCATTCACGTAATCTTTAATGTGCTCAATGTTTCGGCCACGCTCGAGCATAATGGTTTTTAAGCCCTTTTCAGTAAGCTCTTTTGCAGCCCATCCCCCCGAGATTCCCGAACCGATGACAATGGCGTCATAAGTATTTTCAGACATGTTATAATGAATAAAAGGTTAAATAAATTGTATAAATTGGTTAATCGCTAAATGTATGAACAAAAAATTGCCGAACAAATATCCCATTGTGTTTTTTTAACACAATAACCGCCGCATCATACTAAAAAAGCCGATTTTGGATTAATTTGTATAAACGTTTTCGATGTAAAAATGTGTAAAAACTGCATCTCCTTAACTCAAATTACCTTTCTTTAATTCCTCAACTGCGTGGTTAACCGCACGGGCGGTAATAGCCATGTAGGTGAGCGACGGATTCTGGCACGATGTCGACGTCATGCAGGCGCCATCGGTAACAAAAACGTTTTTGCAGGCGTGCACCTGGTTCCATTCATTCAGGATCGATGTTTTGGGATCTTTTCCCATACGGGCGCCCCCCATTTCGTGTATATCCAGTCCCGGCGCGCGGTGGTCGGTTGAAGGCCGGATATTTTTAAAGCCGGCCGAAGTAAACATCTCGGTAAGCTGCTCTATAAAATCCTTTTTCATCTTCTCATCATTGCCATCGTAATCAACCGAAACATTTAAAAGCGGAACTCCCCAGTCGTCTTTCAATTTTGCATCCAGGCTTACATGGTTGGTATCCTTCGGTATAGTCTCGCCCATAAATTGTGCGCCAACATACCAGGGGCTAAGGTTGCCTTTCACCAAGCCATCTTTCAGGCTTGCGCCAACGCCTTCATATTTGTGCTGCTGGTACCTGTAACCGCCAAATGTGCAGGCATAGCCACGAAGGAAATCTGTTTCCTGCTTATAAACGTTCCTGAAACGCGGGATGTACCCGCTGGTCGGCGACCGGCCATCAACCGCCCACTCCTTCAGCCCGTCGTATTCAGCACCTATGTTAGCGGAATAATTATGAAAGGCTACAAATTTACCCAACACGCCGCTATCGTTACCGAACCCGTTAGGGAACCGGCTCGACGTTGAGTTTAACAGCAACAGGTTAGTATTTAAGGCAGCCGCGTTTACAAATATTATTTTTGCGTAGTACTCGATAGCCTCTTTTGTATTGGTGTCGATGATGCGCACGCCGGTTGCCTTACCCTTTTTCTCATCGTAGATGATGGATTGTACCACCGAATGCGGCCGCAACGTCATGTTGCCTGACTTTTCGGCCCATGGAATTGTAGATGCATTGCTGCTGAAATAGCCGCCAAACGGACAACCGCGCTGGCAAAGGTCGCGGTTTTGGCATTGGGCGCGGCCCTGGTCAATGTGTATTTGATTTGGCTTTGATAAGTGCGCACAGCGGGCGCTTATTACGTGCCTGTTTTTATAATGAGTTTTGAGGTGGTCGCTAAAATACTGCTCCACATCGTTTAAGGGAAAACCGGGCAGAAATTCGCCATCAGGCAGTTCCGCTAAACCGTCTTTGTTGCCGGCGATGCCCGCAAATTTCTCTACATGGCTATACCACGGTGCAATATCTTTGTACCTGATGGGCCAATCAACAGCATAGCCATCACGGGCGGGGCCCTCAAAATCAAAATCGCTCCAGCGCTGGGTTTGCCTCGCCCAAAGTAATGATTTACCACCTACCTGGTAGCCGCGTATCCAGTCGAATGGTTTTTGCTGCACATAGGGATGCTCTTTATCCTTCACAAAAAAATGCTGCGAGTCTTCACCGAAGGCATAGCAACGCCCAACTATGGGGTTTGCTTCCATAACGGCGGAAGGCAATTGCCCGCGGTGCTCAAACTCCCAGGGCATTTTATTAGTGGTTGGGTAATCTTTTATATGTTTTACATCGCGGCCACGCTCAAGCACCAGTGTTTTGAGGCCGTTGCCGGTTAGCTCCTTAGCTGCCCATCCCCCGCTTATGCCCGAACCGATGACAATGGCATCAAAAGTGCGTTCTTTAACGCTGTCGATGTTTAAATTAGCCATTTTATGCTGTCTTCAGTTTTAGCTTGCTAACGGGATAATGTACATTGTATCGTCCCGGAACCAACTCGTAAACAATCAATTTGGTCATAAAGTATTCCGAATTCGTATAGCCAAATACGGTTTGCCCCTTTACGCTCCAATAGAAACTGCTAATTGGGTCGGGGCCCACATCTTTTTGCGGTTTTGTTTTAGTTACCGGCGGCTTTTCAATCGCCATTAAAATAGCCTCACGTGTTTTGGCATCCAGGTCGCCAAATTCTTTTCCGTGTTCTTTTTTGATTTTTGTGGAAAATGCTTTCATCCCCGCAACAAATGCTTCCTGCCCTTTTTTATCGAAACAGTCGTCAATCATTAATAAAACAAATGCAGGCAGGTTTAAATCTTTTGCACCGGGTGTGTTTGTTTTGGGAATGATGGTTTCGGCTATATCGGCTATCAGCCGTTGCCCGTCCTCATCAATATTTACGTGTTTTAGCTGAACATACGAGGCACCGTCTTTACCAACGCACGAGGGCAAAAGCACCGCGCCGCCAATAACCAAAGCAAGATTTTTTAATACGGTACGCCTGTTCATTTAAAGCTTAATTGGGGTAGGGGCAAAAAATCATGTATAATTAACATTTAATAAGGTAAAATGCAAAATAACTTTGTTTTTTATTTAACCGGTTTTAAGTATTGGTTAAATTAGAACGCAGTTTTTCCGGATATCTTATGTTATATAGCGAGACGCAATACCCTGCGTGTTTGGACGTTATATTATGCAACAGTGCAATATCATGCATCCCTGAACCCGGGTAGTAAAAATGTTGTTGCATAAGAGATACGAAGTATAGTGTCACTATATCCCCAAAATAGCTAATACCCCCATTTAATCATCACTTTTAAATCAGTTATTACAGATTCAACCGGATCTTTTCCCTGGTACGATTCCTGCTCGATTATAAATTGCGAGGTGCCGCCTTTTTTGCGGGCAGTTTTTAGTATCTCTTTCATAGGCATTATCCCCTGCCCTATTATGGTGCTTTCATAACCGTGGCCCATTTCGCCTTTTTCGGCAACTTTAATTTCGTCCTTAACGTGCATCAGCTCGAAACGGCCCGGGTATTTTTCCAAAAGCGCAAGTGGTTCGCCGCCGGGAACGCCTGCCATGTTGCCGGTGTCTAATTGCTGGGCTACCAGCCCGGGATCGGTGTTCTTGAGGATAAAATCAAACAAATTGCTGTCGCCAACCTTAGTACTGAATTCAAAATCGTGGTTATGGTAGCCGAACTTCATGCCATGGGCTTTACACAGTTCGCCGCATTTGTTAAATTGATCCATAAATTTCTTCAGGCCATCCATATCGGTCCGCAGGCTTTCATCAAGCCATGGGCTTATCACATAGCGTTGCCCAACTTCGGCGGCATCTTCAATGGTGTATTTCCATTTATCGGTAAAGTCGTTTTTGCTATTATCCCAGTCTTTTGCCGTCATTACCGTATGCCCACTGGGCATTTGCATAGACAGGTCGCTTAATATCTTTTTAAATTCCTTTGCCGTGTAGCCGTAAAATTTACGCTCGATGTAGTTAGCATGCTCTACGTGCTTTACATCACCATCAGCAAGTTTTTTAAGGGCACCTTTTGGGTCTTTACCCATAGCATCCCTTACGCTGTAAAGCTGTATGCCTAACCTGGTTAATTTTTTCTCCCCGGCCAGCAGGTCGTTGGGCAATAAGGCAGCGCCAGCAACAACCAGTGCGCTGTTCTTTATAAATGTTCTGCGTGATGAATCCATCATAATTAGAGTTTAGTTAGTTGCGGTTGGAAATACAGGAAACAATAAATTAGTGTTGCTTACAAAAGCCAGGTGTTTGCTATCGGGCGACCATGATGGGGTATTGATGGTGCCCTGCCCGCCGTACAGATAGGCAATTACTTTTGACGGGCCGCCTTCAACAGGCATCACCCTTAAATACACGTGTTTATAAAAGGGATGGTCGCCGGGGGCAACTTCGCTTTTCAGGAAGGTGATATACTGAATCCACTTTCCGTCCGGAGAAATATGAGGGAACCAGTTGTTGTAATCATCATTAGTTAGCTGGGTTTGTTCGCTGCCGTCGGCTTTCATGCGCCATACCTGCATCAGGCCGCTGCGAACGGAATTGAAGTAGATGTATTTGCCATCGGGCGAATATTCGGGGCCGTCATCCAGCCCGGGCGTTTTGGTCAACCTTTCTTCGGGCCCGCCGGCAGCGGGGATGCGGTAAACGTCATACTCGTTATTGCGTGAGCCGCAAAACACCAGCCATTTACCATCGGGCGACCAGCCGTGCATATAGGAAGGGCCGGTTTCGGTAATCCGGCGTGGCTCTCCGCCTGTAGTCGGCACCACCCAGCCTATTGAATTGCCGGTTTGGTCAGAACTGCTGATGGTAACCCATTTACCGTCGAAAGACAGCACGTGATCGTTGTTATTGTTTTTTGCCGAACCTGTATTGAATACAGTGGGGCTGTTTGTTTTTAAATCAAATTTATAAAGCAGGCCGTCGCTATTATAGAGCAGGTTTTTGCCATCCAGCATCCAGTTTGGCGCCTGTAACGATTTTGGCGACTGGTAAATAATAGTACTGTTTTGGGTTGCCACATCCAATATCTCGATATCGCTCCCTAAATATTGTTTGTAAGGAACAAGCGTGGCAGGCGCCGGCACCACTATCCTGGTGTTATTAAATACGGCCTTTTCGGTAACATTGGCATTGTGCGAGCAGATAAATATGCCCACGTACACATCATCGCCTAAATCAACATCGCTAACTTCATCTTCGGTAAATAAATCACCTTTACGCGCCACCGACATAATGTATTTATTGCCATGCCTTTCCAACTGGATAACATCGGCATGCGTAACTGTCGATTTTTTCTCTTCGGTGATGCCACCATTTGTTTTACGGAACTGCAACGAGGTTAACCCATCACCATGCACAACCGCGTTTATTTGCTTCGAGGTTGAGTCGAGCGATGTGCGTACCATAAAACCAATTTTGCGATGGTCCTCAACACCTTTACCTATAAACGCGGCATTGGCGCGCAGAATGAAATCGCCTTTCATCTTTTTCCATACAAAATGGAAGCCATCGGCTTTTGCCCATATATTGGTACCCGCGCCCGAAAGGTTATATTCCTGTGTTTTGGGGTTATAAGTGCCCGTACCTTTATGTTTTACAACGCCAACATCTCCCTGGTCATCAAAAATACCGATGGCGATGTTTTGAGCATGTGCAAACGGTTCAATAACAACCAGCGCGGCCAGCACCAGCAATAAAGAAAAAATCTTTTGCTTCATTTTAAATTCAGGGTTAACGATGAGAAATTGGTTTACTAAGTTAAAAAACCATTTGTAAATAGCATAACACTTTTTTAACAATAGTGTATTTTTTACAACATTAAATAACATTGTTACACTTAGCTGGTTCGCAGGGTTTACCGCCTTCAACATAAAACAAATAAAAAGGCTTAAAACAATAAAGCCCCGTCGGGGCTTTATTGTTTTATTAAGATATCTTCTGTTTATCTATAACTCGGTTACCAATTCAGGCGTTTTGATTTTAACCAGGTCCTTGTCAACTACCGCAGGTGCTTTACAATATGCGAGGTAAAACTCCTTTTTCGAGTCGCGGTACCAGCTCACTGCCCCTATCATGCTCATAAATTTAATGTAACACCAGGCTAAATCAAGTTGGTGAGGCTTAAAGCCAGAACGGGCACTTTTAGGATATAAATGGTGATTGTTATGCCACTCGCCCGCTACATAGCCCGGCCATAATTGATTTATCGACATATCCTCGCGATTATAATCAACTCCATCGCGGCGTTTGTCCTGCCCTTTTCCGTGTCCTTCGTAGTTAAATGTACGTACACCCACCGCCCAAAAGCCTGCTGCGCCAAAAACGGCACATGCCAAACCCATACCACCAACCAGGTAAAAGGCGCCAAACCAAAAACTCCAGTTTAACAGGATACCTACAATGGTACGAAATGGATTAGCTATACTTCCAAACTTTTGATATTGGGCGTATGTATTGGGTTTTACACCCGTATGGCTCATTAAATTAGTACAGGTATTATAATCCTTTTCGCTCATATTACGGGCGATAGGCTGATGATTTACATCCGCTAAAAAGCAATATAAAAAGCCTCCCTGTGCATTATATGGGTCGCCGGGCTGATCAGATAAAGCGTGGTGTACATGATGTGAGATGGCATAAATCTCTTCGGGAATAATTTTAAGTGTAAGATTTTGGGTGAAAAATCTCCAGAAATTATTGCGGAACTTATAAGCCCTGTGGGTACAATACCTATGGTGCCATATGGTTCCATGCGTACCCATAATAATCATACTGTAAACAAATGCAACCACCAGCCCACCTATGCTGAAATATTTAAAGATAAATAAAAATAAAAACGGCGCAAGGCACAAAACTAAAAGCCAACTCGTAAACGAGAGCCAGTTTTTTTTATTTTTGAATACGTTTAACCGCGAGAAAAATTCATTTAAAATTTGACGGGGCTTTGGTTTTGTAAGGTCACCAAATTCATCTCTCCACCCATATGCAGGCGGCTCGAGC